>NZ_JACARK010000879.1:0-2712 GCF_013386655.1 Pseudomonas sp. K5002
CTATCTCGGCGTAGCTCACGCCTTGCAGCCGCTGCTCGAACTCGCCGCTGCGATTGCCGCCGAACACCGTGTGGGTGTGGCAGTCGATCAGCCCGGGCGTGACCCACGCCCCTTGCAGGTCATGGATGGTTGCGTAGCTCGCATCCGGTAGATCGGCGCGCGGGCCGATCCACTCGATGAGCGTGCCCGAGGTAACAATGGCGGCGTCCTCGATGATCGAGTAGTTGCCCTGGGCCATGGTTGCAACGTGGCAGTGTTGCCAAAGCGTTTTCATCAACGCCTCCATTAGGTTATCGATGAGACAAAGCCGGGTCGTAGTGGACCTTGGCCGTTTGCCCGGCGGCGGGCTTGACCCACAGCAGATAGGCGACGATCAGCAAGACGATCCACACGGCGCCGACCATAAGAGCGGCCTGGGTGTCCGGGAAGTAACCCAGCACGCCGAAGATGAACAGCATGAACACGATGGCGGCCGCTGGCGCGTAGGGCCAGAACGGCACCGGGAATTTCAGCTCGGCAATCTGTTCCCTGGTCATCGAGCGACGCATGGCCACCTGGGTGACCAGGATCATCAGCCATACCCACACCGTGGCGAAGGTCGCAATCGAGGCGATGACCAGGAACACGTTTTCCGGGATCAGGTAATTGAGCACCACACCGCCGAGCAACGCGGCGCCCATCACCACTACGGTCATCCACGGCACGCCCTGGCTCGACAGTTGGGCAAAACCCTTGGGCGCCTGCCCTTGCTGGGCCAGGCCATACATCATGCGACCGGCGCCGAAAATGTCGCTGTTGATGGCCGAGACGGCGGCCGAGATCACCACAATGTTAAGGATGGTCGCCGCCGAGCCTATCCCCAGGTTGCTGAAGATCTGCACGAACGGGCTGCCCTGGCTGCCGATCTGCGGCCACGGGTAGATCGCCATCAGCACAAACAACGTCAGCACGTAGAACAGCAGGATACGCAACGGCACGGCGTTGATTGCCTTGGGGATCACCCGCTGCGGGTCCTTGGCTTCGCCGGCGGTGATGCCGATGATTTCGATGCCGCCAAACGCAAACATCACCACCGCGAAGGACGCGATCAAGCCACCCACGCCGTTCGGCATGAAGCCACCGTGAGCCCACAGGTTGCTGAGGCCGGTAGCGGGTGCTTCGCCCGCCGAGTGAATACCGAACAGCATGATGCCGAAGCCGCCGAGGATCATTGCGACAATGGCACCGACCTTGAGCAGCGACAGCCAGAACTCCATTTCGCCAAAGACTTTGACGTTGCACAGGTTCAGGCCGCCGATCAGCAACACGATGCCCAGCACCCAGACCCAGCGCGCGACTTCGGGAAACCAGAAGCCCATGTAGATGCCGAAGGCGGTGACGTCGGCGAGGCAGACGATGATCATTTCAAAGGCGTAGGTCCAGCCGAGGATAAAGCCGGCCATCGGGCCCAGGTAGGTACTGGCGTACTGGCCGAAGGAGCCGGACACCGGGTTATGCACGGCCATTTCGCCGAGGGCGCGCATGACCATGAACACCGCGGCGCCACCGATCAGGTAGGCCAGGAGCACGGCCGGGCCGGCCATCTGGATGGCGGAGGCAGAGCCGTAGAACAGCCCGGTACCGATCGCGGAACCGAGGGCCATGAAGCGAATATGTCGGGCGGAGAGCCCGCGTTTTAACGTCTTTTCTTGCTGGTGCATTTCTCGTCCTTAATTATTTTTATCCTGAGAAAATTCGAATCTGTAGAAGATCAAATGTGGGAGCTGTCGAGCCCCAGCGAGGCTGCGATAGCGGTGGGTCAGGCTACGAAAGTGTTGCCTGTTCCGGCGCCATCGCAGCCTCGCCGGGGCTCGACAGCTCCCACACTGGATCGGTGTCGCTCTTACAAGCTCGGCAACAACTTCGCCGGCACCAGCTCGTTCAGGCAACGCGTTGCCAGCAGCTCACTGGCGGCATTGATGTCCGGCGCAAAGAAGCGGTCCTTCTCATAAAACGCGACTTTGCTGCGCAGGATCCCACGCGCCTTTTCCAGCGCCGGCGAAGTCTTCAAGCCATTGCGCAGGTCCAGGCCCTGGCAAGCCGCCAACCATTCCACCGCCAGCACACCGCGGGTGTTCTCGGCCATTTCCCACAGGCGCTTGCCCGCCGCCGGGGCCATCGACACGTGGTCTTCCTGGTTGGCTGACGTCGGCAGGCTGTCGACGCTATGGGGATGCGCCAGTGCCTTGTTCTCGCTGGCCAATGCCGCCGCCGTCACCTGGGCGATCATGAAGCCGGAGTTCACACCGCCATTGCCCACCAGGAATGGCGGCAGTTGCGACATGTGCTTGTCCATCATCAACGAGATGCGACGCTCGCTCAGGGAGCCGATTTCCGCGATGGCCAGCGCCATGTTGTCCGCCGCCATGGCCACCGGTTCGGCGTGGAAGTTGCCACCGGAAATCACGTCACCTTCAGCCGCGAACACCAGCGGGTTATCCGACACGGCGTTGGCTTCCACCACCAGTACTTCAGCCGCCTGGCGGAACTGGGTCAGGCAGGCGCCCATGACTTGTGGCTGGCAACGCAGGGAGTACGGGTCCTGGACCTTGTCGCAGTTTTCGTGGGATTGCGACACTTCGCTGCTTTCACCCAGCAGGGCGCGATAAGCGGCCGCAGAGTCGATCTGGCCGCGTTGGCCCCGGGCAGCGTGAATGCGTGCGTCGAACGGCG
>NZ_JACARK010000880.1:0-567 GCF_013386655.1 Pseudomonas sp. K5002
TCCACGGGATTGGCGGCCAGTTGCACCGAATCGTCGTCGGCCAGGCCGTCGGGCGGGGTGTCGATCACGCGGTCGGTGGCAACCAGGCCGCTGCCGATTTCCACGCTGTCACCGAAGTCCCGGGCGATGGTCACGGTCTTGAAGTGCACATGATTATTCGCGTCGAGGGTGGCCACGCGCATGCCCTTGTCATCGAACACCAGGGCGCTGGCAGGCAGGCGCAGCACGTCGGTCTGCACCGGCAAGGTGAACTGCACGCTGGTGTAGCCGCCCGGCAACAGGCGGCTGCCGGGGTTCTCCACCAACAATTGCACCAGGGTGCTGCCGGACGCGGCGTTCACCGCATCGGCAGTGGCGATCACCTTGGCGTTGAAGGTTTCACCGCGATACTCCGGCACGCTCAGACGCGCCACGGTGCCCACCTGGATCTGCGGCGCCGACGACTGCGGCACCTGCACATACACCCGCAGGCGGCTGACGTCGGAGACCGCGAACAGCTCTTTGCCGGTGGCACCACCGGCACTGATCAGCGCACCCACATCGGTGGAGCGTGCAGTGACCACGCCG
>NZ_JACARK010000881.1:0-2018 GCF_013386655.1 Pseudomonas sp. K5002
CGCCAGGGTCTGGGCGTCGGCGTCGGTCACGGCGACCACTTGCGCGGCCTGGCGCATCACCCGGTGTTCCCAGCGGCCGTAGCGCCATTGATCGTAGCGTATGAACGGCAACGCCCAGCCGGGCAGGCGGTCGTAAGTCGCGGCGCCGAGGGACGATTCGACATTGTGCTCGGTCAGCACAAACGGCTGGGAGCGACGGGCCAATGCAGCTTCGTAAGGCTGGAAGGTGTAGGTATGTTCGATCTGCACCACGTCCCAATGCTCGGTCAGCAAGCGCTCGAAGGTGTCCTGCAGTTCACCCGACAGGCCATTCACACTGGCCAGCAACGGGTACGGCGCAAACAGCCCGGCCAGCAGGGTCTTCAGGCTGCGCAGCGGGCGCCGGGGGAGGATGATCACCTGTTCCAGAAAGGCTTCCAGCACGTGGCGATCCGTCAGCGATACCGCATGTTTGTCATGCAGCAGCAAGGTGATCCGATGCCCGCGCGCAGCCAGGCTGCGCAGCAAATGAAACTGGCGCGTCTTGCCGCCGCTGGTAGCGGGCCAAGGCGAGTAGGGCAGGATCCAGAGGATGCGCATGGGTGGCTTCAATCCCATAACAGAATTTGCAGGTTCGGCTTGACCGGTACGTCCAGTCCATTGGTGCCACTCAACGGTGTTTCGGTGCCGCGCAACGGGTCATACAAGGTGGCGGTGGTCATGCCAGGCAAGTGCGCGCTGCCGCCACGGGCCGACCAGAAAAACCACACCTTGCGCCCGTCGGCACGGGACCAGCCGATGCTGAACAGGCCATCGGGCAACTGATCGGCGGTGGGTGGGTCGCCGGGGGTCAATTTGGGCCCGCTCACCTGCAGGAAATTCTGCAGCGCGGTGTACGACGGCTTGGGGTTGGCGTCGATGTCGAGCAAGCCATAACTCTGGTCGCGCACGCTGGCGCGCTGGTCCAGGTCGCTCAGGGTGAACAGGAAGATCTTGTCGAAATCCAGCGCGCTCATCAGCGCGACGCGGCGCACGATGTAGTCGGCCTGGCCCTGGGTGGTGATGAAGTCCTGCACCTCTTTCGGGCCTTTGTAGGTCGACCAGCCCCACTCTGTGCTCCACAGGGTATTCACCCCGGCCGCCCGCAGTTTCTGGTTGAGGGCGCTGGTTTTTTCGACAAAGTCGAGGTTCGACGGCGTGTTGCCTTCGGGCAATTGGGTGTAGGGGTGATAGGACATGACGGTATTCAGGCTCGGCACGCCCAGTTGCAGCAGCCCGTCGAGCATGTTCTGGCCGTTGGGCATTTCGCTGAAGAATGCCATGCCGGCGGCCACCACCGGTTTGTTCGGGTTCACCACCCGCAACGCGGCGGCGGTGACTTGCAACAGGTTCGCATAGCCGGCCGGGTCGGCGGCGGGGCGCCAGAACCCCAGCAGGTTCGGTTCGTTCCACACCTGCCACGCGTCCACGCTGGGGTAACGCTGTTCCAGCAATGCCATGCGGTTGGCGAAGATACTCGGGTCCTTGGGCGGGAACTGGTCCTGGTACGGCGAGGAGGCGGGCGCGGTGGTGGCGAACTTCGCCGAGCCCACCAGGTAGAACACCGACTTGATCTGGTTCTGCTGCAGCTTGTTCACCAGTTCGTCGAGGGTCGCGACGTTGTACTGGTTCTCGGCGGTTTCCAGCTGGTCCCAGTGCAGGTCCAGGCGCACCCACTCAAGGCCCAGGGCCTTGAGGCGGTCGATCTGCTTCTGATAACGCTCGGGGCTGAACCACAGGAACTGCGCGTTCACCCCCAGGAAGTCCTTCCACACGACCTCTTTGCTGCCCTTGAGCACATGGCTCTCGGCATCGGCCGGGCGGCCCCAGAGAAAGGCGGTCAAACCCAGCGCAGCGACGACTGCGAGGGTAGCGAGGTAAGTCCGTTTACGCGCCATGGTTGCCTCCTGCAACGGTTTGCTCAAACAGGCTCGCGAACTTCTGCGCGGTCACTGGCCACAACCGTTCGCGGCCTATGGCGGCGGCGCGTGCGGCCCAGT
>NZ_JACARK010000882.1:0-978 GCF_013386655.1 Pseudomonas sp. K5002
TGGTGCCCGGGCGGACGGCACAGGGCGAAGGCACTGCGGGCGCCTTGCTGGATCGCCTGTTGCGCGGTGAGAGCGACTTGCGCCGCGCTGTAGGCCGCTTGCCAGGTGCCGGCGGTGATCGGCGCGCCGCCGTCGAAACTGTAATAGCCGAGCTGGCCGTGCAGGCTGGTGGGGATGACCCGGCGCAAGGTGCGTGCGGGCCAGGTGTAGGGCAGCAAGTCTCCGTCCTGGCCAAATGCCGTCCAGCGTTGCCAGGCGCCTTTGAAGAAGTCCAGGTACGCGGGGCTGTGAATACGTTGCAGCGGCGCCAGGCCAAAATCCTCAGGCGCTTGCACCGGGCCCAGTTCGCGGTCCTTGACCCGTTGCAACACATGGTCGGCGCGCGAGGGCATTTCGAAACACGGCATCAGTTGCCCGTCCATCAACTCGCACCGGCCATGGTGCAGGTGGTGATCGTCCGAGTAGATCGTCAGCATATTGTTGTTCTCCGCAGGCTGAATCGGTGAGTCCAGTCTTGCGGCGGGTGGGATTAATGAGAATGGCAGGAGCGGCCAAAAGGGGATAAATATGGCCAAAGTGTGTGACCGCAATTCGCCCCGAAATGGCGCGGCCGTGCCCCAGCAAGTGGCTTCAGGGGCGGAACTGGCTGGGTGCGACGCCGCTCCAGCGGACAAAGGCGTGACGGAAACTCGCGGTTTCGCTGAAGCCCAGCGCCTCGGCAATTCGGTAAATGGGCAGCTCATCCTCGCCCAGCAATCGCTTGGCCCGCTCGAAGCGTAGCTCGTCCAGCAACTCCTGATAGCTGCAGCCCAAGTCATGCAGGTGCCGGCGTAGCGTGCGCGGGGAGCAGTTCATCTGCTCGGCCAGGCCGTCGAGGCCCGGCGCGGCGCTGAGTTGGCTGGCGAGCAGGTGGCGAATCTTGCCCAGCCAGGCCTGGCGCCCGGTGAACTCGGTGTTTTGCTTGCGGCAGCGCTCGGT
>NZ_JACARK010000883.1:0-524 GCF_013386655.1 Pseudomonas sp. K5002
GGATATGTACTCAATCCCCCATCTCATGCTAACCCCCTGGCCCGCCAGCAAAACACCGCACTGACCGCAATCGCCGCCCCCGCCACGCCAAACACCCAAGGCGCCGACGCCACCGGCAACAACAACCCCGCCAGCAAAGGCCCAAGCCCCGCCCCCACATCACGCCACACCGCATTCGACGCCAACGCCGAAACCCGCATCGCCCCCGGATTACGCTCCGCCACCAGCGTCGTCACCAACGGCAACTGCAACGCCCGCAACACCAACACCGCCGCCGCCCCCACAATCACCCAATGACTACCAAACGCCCCCAACGCCAACGCACTGAGAAACGAAAACAGCAGCAACATCGACGTAGCACCAAACTGCTGCGCAGCACGCCCCCCCAGCGGACTCAGAAGCAACTCCGAAACATATCGCAGCGCCATCAACCCACCGGCAATCAATACCGCATTGCCACCCAGCAGCTTCTGCGCCTGAATCGACAGGCCAAAGATAAACAACCCATCCAGCGCCACCCCTTC
>NZ_JACARK010000883.1:540-772 GCF_013386655.1 Pseudomonas sp. K5002
ATAAACGACCAGGTCGCCACACTGTCAGGCAACTTGAACCGCCGCCCCGGCGTGCCATGCAAATTGTGACCCGCAGTCGGCAACCCCCGCGCCATCCACAACCCCACCAGGCAACACACCGCCAGAATCCAGAAGATCGGCCGCGGCCCAACCTGCAACGTCAGCCACCCACCCAACGGCAAGGCCAGCATCGGCCCCAGGGCAATCAACGCCCGCGACCGCCCCGCCCGCC
>NZ_JACARK010000884.1:0-2145 GCF_013386655.1 Pseudomonas sp. K5002
GTCGGCGCCGGCGTCGGCGATGCTTTCCAGCCACAGGCCGCCGCCCTTGGTGAACATGATCACCGGCACCTTGCGGCCTTCGTGTTCGCGGATCAGGCCGCTGACGATCTTGCGCATGTAGGCCAGGGAGAACTCCTGGTACGCCGCCGCCGACAGGTTGCCACCCCAGGTGTCGAAGATCTGCACCGCCTGAGCGCCGGCCATGATCTGGCCGTTGAGGTAGGAGGTGACCGACTGCGCCAGCTTGTCCAGCAGCAGGTGCATGGCTTGCGGGTTGTCGTACAGCATGGCCTTGGTCTTGCGGAAGTCTTTCGACGAGCCGCCTTCGACCATGTAGGTGGCCAGGGTCCACGGGCTGCCGGAGAAGCCGATCAGCGGCACGCGGCCGTTCAGCTCGCGGCGGATGGTGCTGACCGCATCCATGACGTAGCCCAGGTCCTTGTGGGGATCGGGGATCGGCAGGGCTTCGATGTCGGCCAGGGTGCTGACGACTTTCTTGAAACGCGGGCCTTCGCCGGTTTCGAAGTACAGGCCCTGGCCCATGGCATCAGGGATGGTCAGGATATCGGAGAACAGGATGGCCGCATCCAGCTGTGGATAGCGGTCCAGCGGTTGCATGGTGACTTCGCAGGCGAACTCCGGGTTCATGCACAGGCTCATGAAGTCGCCGGCGTGGGCGCGACTGGCGCGGTATTCCGGCAGGTAGCGACCGGCCTGGCGCATCATCCACACAGGGGTGACGTCCACGGGTTGCTTGAGCAGGGCACGAAGGAAACGGTCGTTCTTGAGGGCAGTCATGTCGGCATCCGCAAAAAAAGTGCGGGCATTTTCTCAGAGCGCGACGCAAAAGGCACGGCAAGAGCCGTGCCTTTTGTCTATCGGGTCAATTTGTCGCGGATATGAAAGCGCCACAAAACAAATGTGGGNNCGCTCCCACATTTTGATCCCATTTCAATCCGGGATCGGGGTCAGACCTGCAGGTAATCCAGGATACCTTCGGCGGCGTTGCGGCCTTCGAAGATGGCCGTCACTACCAGGTCAGAACCGCGCACCATGTCGCCACCGGCGAAGATTTTCGGGTTGCTGGTCTGGTGTTTGTACTGGCCTTGTTCCGGGGCTACAACGCGGCCCTGGCTGTCGGTCTGGATTTCGAACTGCTCGAACCACGGCGCCGGGCTTGGGCGGAAACCGAAGGCGATGACCACGGCGTCTGCCGGGATGATCTCTTCGGAACCCGGGATCGGCTCGGGGCTGCGACGGCCACGGGCATCCGGTTCGCCGAGACGGGTCTCGACCACTTTCACGCCTTCGACACGGTCTTCACCGACGATAGCGATCGGCTGCCGGTTGTAGAGGAATTTCACGCCTTCTTCCTTGGCGTTCTTCACCTCTTTGCGCGAACCCGGCATGTTGGCTTCGTCACGACGGTAGGCACAGGTCACCGACTTGGCGCCCTGGCGAATCGAAGTGCGGTTGCAGTCCATCGCGGTATCACCACCGCCCAGCACCACGACCTTCTTGCCTTTCATGTCGACGAAATCTTCCGGCGACTTTTCAAAGCCCAGGTTGCGGTTGACGTTGGCGATCAGGAAGTCCAGAGCGTCGTACACGCCCGGCAGGTCTTCACCGGCGAAGCCACCCTTCATGTAGGTGTAGGTGCCCATGCCCATGAACACGGCATCGTATTCTTCGAGCAGTTGCTCCATGGTCACGTCCTTGCCGATTTCGGTATTGAGGCGGAACTCGATACCCATGCCGGTGAAGACTTCGCGACGATGGCTCAGTACGGTTTTTTCCAGCTTGAACTCGGGGATGCCGAAGGTCAGCAGGCCACCGATTTCCGGGTTCTTGTCGAACACCACCGGGGTCACGCCGCCACGCACCAGCACGTCGGCACAGCCCAGGCCCGCCGGGCCCGCGCCGATGATCGCGACACGCTTGCCGGTCGGCTTGACCTTGGACATGTCCGGGCGCCAGCCCATGGCGAACGCGGTGTCGGTGATGTACTTCTCCACCGAACCGATGGTCACCGCGCCGAAGCCGTCGTTGTGGGTGCACCCACCCACGCACACACGGTCCTGCGGGGCCACCCCGCCGCACACATCCGGCAGGGGGTTGGTCTGGTGTGACAGCTCGGCGGCGGCG
>NZ_JACARK010000885.1:0-2240 GCF_013386655.1 Pseudomonas sp. K5002
TTCCGCCTGGACCCGGTCAAGGCCGCATGGGACATCGGCTGCATCGTGCGCTGGCTCGACTACAACGACACCTGGCTTGCCGCCGAATGGGGTCACCCTTCCGATAACCTCGGTGGCATCCTCGCGGTCGCCGACCATCTCTCGCAAAAACGCCTGGCCAACGGCGACGCACCGCTGACCGTGCGGGCAGTGCTGGAGGCGATGATCATGGCCCACGAAATCCAGGGCGTGATTGCCCTGGAAAACTCCTTCAACCGTGTCGGCCTTGACCACGTGCTGCTGGTGAAAGTCGCCTCCACCGCCGTCACCGCCAAGCTGATGGGCGCCAACCGTGAGCAACTGCTGTCGGCCCTGTCCCAGGCGTTTGTCGATGGCCAGGCATTGCGTACTTATCGTCATGCGCCGAACGCCGGCTCGCGCAAGTCGTGGGCGGCGGGGGATGCGTCGAGTCGCGGGGTGCGCCTGGCGGATATCGCCATGCGCGGCGAGATGGGCATTCCCGGTGTGTTGAGCGCGCCGCAGTGGGGCTTCTATGACGTGCTGTTCAGCCACACCAACAAGGACCTGGCGCTCAAGCCCGAAGACAAGCGCGCCTTCAGCCTGTCGCAGCCCTACGGCACGTATGTGATGGAGAACGTACTGTTCAAGATCAGCTTCCCCGCCGAGTTCCACGCACAAACCGCCTGCGAGGCAGCAGTCACCCTGCACCCACAGGTGAAGCACCGCCTGCATGAGATCGACAGGATTGTGATCACCACCCACGAATCGGCGATCCGGATCATCTCCAAGGTCGGGCAGTTGGCCAACGCGGCGGACCGCGATCATTGCCTGCAGTACATGACCGCCGTACCGCTGGCGTTTGGCAACCTGGTGGCCGAGCAATACGAAGATGAATTCCACGCGGCCCATCCGATCATCGATGAGCTGCGCGAAAAGATGGTCATCGTCGAGGAGTCGCGCTACAGCCGCGAATACCTGGAGGCCGACAAGCGCTCCATCGCCAATGCGGTGCAGGTGTTCTTCAAGGATGGTTCCAGCACCGAACAAGTGGCCGTGGAATACCCGATTGGCCACCGTCGCCGTCGGGTGGATGGCATTCCGTTGCTGGAAGACAAGTTCAAGGCCAACCTGGCGACCCGGTTTACCGCGCAGCGCAGTGCCGAGATTTTTGCGCTGTGCAAGGATCAGGCACGGCTTGAGGCCACTGCGGTAAACCGGTTTGTGGACCTGTTCGTCATTTGAAGAACACCACTGGTCAAATGTGGGAGCGGGCTTGCTCGCGAATGCGGAGTGTCAGCCAATACATATATGGCTGATCCACCGCATTCGCGAGCAAGCCCGCTCCCACATTAAACCTACATGCTGCCTTCCACATCATCCAGGCTGAACGTCTCGGTATGGTCGTCATAGGAGAAAATCTCCGCATACCGTCCCCACGCCACCACGCTTTCCAGGGTTTTCTCCACAAAGGCTTCCGTCATCGAGTCTTCCAGTTCCTGCTCGAAGCGCACCCGTGGCGCCCGGTGGCCGCTGCGCTCAAGCAACACCTGGTGAATGCGCGCGGCCAATGGCACGTGGCGGATCAAGTGTTCGGCGAACAGGGTTTTACGCTCCTGGGTGCCGTAGTCGGCGAACAGTTTGCCGGCATCGGTCAGGGTGATATCGGCACCCTTGAGTTCGGCGAAGCCCAGATGCTCAAGCATCTCCGCCACCGGGAACAGATCGTCGACTTCCAGCAAACGCCGTTCAGCCACGGTCGGCAGGCCGGCGTGGCCATTGTAGGGCTCGGCGGCCAGGGTTTCGATCAGGCCAGCCATCAGGTTGGTGGAGACTTCCGGCAACAGGCTGCCCATTTTCAGCTCAGGCAAACCTCTGCTCGCGTCGGCGCTGCGGCGGTCGGTCATCAGGGCGTAGATGTCGTCGACCATTTGCCGGAAGGTCGGGTCCAGGCGGTTGCGCGGGTGGGCAAACGGCACCTTGATCTCGGCCACCACCCGGCCAGGGTTGGACGACAGCACCAGGATGCGGTCGCACATCAGCACCGCTTCTTCGATGTTGTGGGTCACGATCAGGATCGACTTGATCGGCAGTTGCTTGCCGCTCCACAGATCCAGCAGGTCGGTGCGCAGGGTTTCGGCGGTGAGCACGTCCAGCGCCGAGAACGGTTCGTCCATCAGCAACAGGGTCGGGTTGACCACCAACCCGCGGGCGAAACCCACGCGTTGGCGCATGCCGCCGGA
>NZ_JACARK010000886.1:0-787 GCF_013386655.1 Pseudomonas sp. K5002
TCGAGCAGGCCAAGGTGTTGTGGCAGCAATTGGCTCCCGCCGCCGAGCAGTTTTCCCGGCCGCGGCATTTTGGGCGGCGGGCGTTTTTGGGCGGGGCGATTGCGGCGTCGGCGGCGGTGTTGATGGTGCGGGTGACGGTGCCGGGTGGGTTTGCCGGGTTGACGGCGGATTACCGCACCGAGGTCGGGGAGCAGCGGCGGGTGGAGTTGGGTGATGGGGTTCGGCTGGAGCTCAATACGCAGACGCGGATCAGCCGGCGTGAGGGTGGGATTGAGTTGTTGGAGGGGGAGGTCGAGGTGCTGGCCGATGCTGCGATGCCGCTTCAGGTTCAGGCGGGTGGAGGGTGGTTGAGTGCGGCTCGGGCGCGGTTCAATGTGCGCAATACGGATCACAGTGTGTGTGTGACGTGTATTGATGGGGCGCTGTTGGTGGGTGTTGGGGGGCGTACGGTTCGGCTTGAGGGTGGGCGGCAGCTGACTTATGACGCCAGCGGTGTGGGTGAGCCGGTGGCGGTGGACGTGCAGGCTGTGGTGGCTTGGCGGGAGCAGGTGCTGGTGTTTGACAATGCGACGCTGGCGACGGTGGTGGATGAGATCAATCGCTATCGGCCGGGGATGTTGCTGCTGATGAATGCGCAGTTGGGCAAGCGGCGGGTGCAGGCGCGGTTTAGTCTGCATCAGTTGGCGGGGGTGGCGCTTTTGATTCGCGATGCGTATGGGGCCAAGTGTACGGAGTTGCCTGGCGGTGTTGTTTTGTTGAGTTAGATCGGTGTGCATATCCGTTATTT
>NZ_JACARK010000886.1:922-2804 GCF_013386655.1 Pseudomonas sp. K5002
GGCCGGCATTCCGGCTTTTCGAAAGTGAGCGGAACCCATATCAGCCATAACAAAAATAACGGATATGTACACCACCCCAAAAAGCCCTACCGCAAGGGCCCCAAAACCTGCCGATACCGCTCCACCCCCTGGCCCGTCTCCCGCACCAGAACCACCTCGATCCCCAGCGGTTCATCCTGCCGATTCCCACTCAACTGCCGCCACCCCTTGTCCCAAACCCGCACCTGCAAATCCCTGACCTGCCCAAGCACCGCCACCGCATCCCGGGGCGCCGGCAGCGGATACCGATCCCGCGCCGGTGCAGCTGCCCGGTACAGCGTGTCGCCCTTGAGCCACCACCGCACCCGCTGCAACCCATCCCCAGGAATCGGAGCCGTACGGATCACCTCCAGCCGAAACCCCTTGCTGTCCGAACTCCTCACCGACACCGCCGCCAACCCGCCAGGCTTCGGCGCGTCTTCGCCAATCGGCGGCCCCAACTCAACCCCCGCGCGCAAGCTCACATCCAGTTGCATCTGGTTCAGCGCCCGCAACAACACCTCAGTCTGCTCACTGCTGGCCTGCAAATGCTGATCAGCCCGGGTCACACTGTCCAACCCGCGCCAGGCAATCACACTGACCACCGCCATCAACATGATCGCCACCATCACCTCGATCAGCGTAAAACCCTTCTGGTCACTCATGACTCACCACCCGCAACAACCCCGCCGCATCCCGTTGCAGGCTCAGGCTGTATTGCCCATCCGACAGCACCACCCGCACTGGCGGGTTCACCCATTCAGCATCCAGCACCAATGTTTTCCCGGGCTCGATGCGCACCTGCATCGGCGCACTGTCCCATGCCCGCGGACGCAGTTGCTGATCGCCGCTGAAGTTCTCCACTCCCAGCCCATCATCGGTCACGCGGCTGAAGCGAAATCCCTTGGCATCGGCTTTCCAGGTAATCGCCCGGCCATCGGCACGCGCCTCGGCCTGGGCCACCTGCAGCAATTGGCTCAAGCGTTCCGCGTCCTTGCGCAGCAGGTGCAGCGGATCAGGCTTGATGCTCAGGCTGATGGCCGCACTGGCGATGCCGATAATCACCAGCACCACCATCAACTCGATCAACGTGAAGCCCTGCTGTTTCATTTTTTGCTCCCTGATCAACCGCTGAAATAAAAAGGTGTGAATTGCCCTGTAGCCTGAGGCGACGGACAAACAGGAGGTCCCGCCCATGGCATTCATCCATCGTTTTTCACCCGCCCATGGCGTCCAGGCCGTGGCGTTGCTGGCGGCGCTGGCAGGGGTTGCGACCTGGACGCCGCTGTTGCTCACGTCGGCCGAGTCCCACACCCCGCAGGCCGCGCCCCAGGCGTTGGCGGCCCGCAGCGACAACCCCGCCGTGCAATGGTTTTCCAATACCCCGGCGGTGATGCAGATCAAGGTCTCCGGGGTGCTTGCCGGGGCGCGTGGGGCGGTGGCGATCCTCAGTCTCAACGACGGCCCGCCCCGCAGCTTTTTGTTGGGTGAACGCCTGAGCCCCGGCGTACGGCTGACGGCCATTGAAGGCGATAGCGTGGAGATCGAGCGCGGCGCGGAAAAAATCCGCGTGCCCCTCGACAAGTTGCCCGACGGGCCGGCGTTGCCAAGCCTCATTCGGCAGTAACCGGGCGCTTCACCGGCGGGCGCCCCAGCAGTGTCTCCAGGCGTGCCAGGGGGGGCGCTTCCCGCGTCGCGTCCAGCACCTGCACGCTGACCTGGAACAGGCGCCCATCCGGCCCGTTGCTGATGGTCTGTTCGCAACGCAGTTTCAGCCGGCCCTGGTCGCAGTCGAACGTCTTGCGCCCGGTGCTCACCCGACCTTCCAGGCTCAGCTCCGCCATCCGGCCCTGGGCTGCCAGCA
>NZ_JACARK010000089.1:0-43230 GCF_013386655.1 Pseudomonas sp. K5002
ACTGAGCAGCATGCCCGGCAGTTCACGCACTTCGCTCGCTGCGAGCTTCAAGGCCGCGGCGCGTGGGCCGATAAACGCAATGCACCCGTCACGAATGCCCAGGGCGTGCTCCTTGAGCACTACGCCGGCAGGCTCGACAGGTACCAGCCAGGTGGGCAGCAGCAATAAGTCGAGCGGGGCGGCAGTCGGTGTCATCGAGGGCAGTTTCCCAGGCATCTATAAAGAACGGCGAAGTATACCCGAGCGTCCTGGCTGGCGGATCGCTATAATCGGCGGCTTTTGTTCATGAGTGCGGGGTGAGGGATGCGCGATCGACTGTTGGCTGCGGAGAAAGTGAAGGCCATCGACTGGCGTGATGGCGCACTGTACCTGCTCGATCAGCGTATTTTGCCGTCTGCAGAAACCTGGGTCGCCTGCACCAGTGCTGCCGAGGTGGCCGAGGCCATTCGCACAATGGTGGTGCGCGGTGCGCCGGCCATTGGCATCAGTGCGGCGTATGGCCTGGTGCTGGCCGCTCGTGCCCACATCGCCGAGGGCGATGACTGGCAGGCCGCCTGGGAAGAGGACTACGCGCTGCTGGCGGATACCCGCCCGACCGCGTCGAATCTTTTCTGGGCCATGAAGCGCATGCGCGATTGCCTCGATCGCCTCAAGAAACACGCCGATCCGTTGAAGGTGCTGGAGGCCGAGGCGGTGGCGATTCACCAAAGTGATCGTGAAGCCAACCTGACCATGGCGCAGCTGGGTGTAGAGCTGATCCGCAAGCACCAGGGCAATGTCCAGGCGATCCTGACCCATGGCAATGCGGGTGCGTTGGCTACCGGCGGCGTCGGTACCGCGCTCGGGGTGATTCGCGGAGCGTTCCTGGAAGGCATGGTGGAGCGCGTCTACGCCAACGAAACCCGGCCCTGGCTGCAAGGTTCGCGGCTGACGGCCTGGGAATTGGCCAATGAAGGCATTCCGGTCACCGTGAATGCCGATTCGGCGGGTGCGCATATCCTCAAGACCAAAGGCGTGACCTGGGTGATCGTCGGTGCCGACTGCATTGCGGCCAATGGCGATGTGGTCAGCAAGATCGGCACCTATCAGCTGGCGGTGTGCGCCATGCATCACGGCGTGCGTTTCATGGTGGTGGCGCCCAGCTCAACCATCGACCTGATGGCGGCCAGCGGTGATGACGTGCCGCTTGAAGAGCGCGACGCCCGTGAACTGCTGGAAGTCGGCGGCACCCGCGTAGCCGCTGATGTAGACGCCTTCAACCCGGTGTTCGACGTGACGCCGGCGGACCTGATTGATGTGATCGTCACTGAAAAAGGCATCGTCGAACGCCCCGACACGGCGAAGTTGGCGCAACTGATGTGTCGTAAACGCCTGCATTGAGGCAATTTGCCCGCAAAAATCCCCTTGGATCCAGCTCTAAGGCCCTCTCGTCGCCGTCAAGCCTGTCATCCGTCAACTTACTATGCTCCATGCGCATCAGGGGGATAGGTGCGTGGCGGCGATTGTGATAACATCCGGCGGTTTCCAGGGTCACCCCAAGGGGTAACCTTTAATGCGCAGATCCGTGTCATAACTCGTTGATTTGTCGTAAGTCGTTGCCAGGCATCATGCCGGCAGCGGCGAGCTTCGTTCGTCCCATAGGATGTGACGAGGTTTCACCCGAAAAAGGAATCAGGCTTCTCATGGGCGAACTGGCCAAAGAAATCCTCCCGGTCAATATCGAAGACGAGCTGAAACAGTCCTACCTCGACTACGCGATGAGCGTAATTGTCGGTCGGGCACTGCCTGATGCGCGCGATGGCTTGAAGCCCGTGCACAGGCGTGTGCTGTTCGCGATGAGCGAGCTGGGTAACGACTGGAACAAGCCGTACAAGAAATCTGCCCGTGTTGTCGGTGACGTGATCGGTAAGTATCACCCTCACGGCGACACTGCGGTGTACGACACCATCGTTCGGATGGCCCAGCCGTTTTCCCTGCGCTACCTGCTGGTAGACGGCCAGGGCAACTTCGGTTCGGTCGACGGCGACAACGCTGCGGCCATGCGATACACCGAAGTGCGCATGACCAAGCTGGCGCACGAGCTGCTGGCTGACCTGCACAAGGAAACCGTGGACTGGGTGCCGAACTACGACGGCACCGAAATGATCCCGGCGGTCATGCCGACCCGTATTCCCAACCTGTTGGTCAACGGCTCCAGCGGTATCGCCGTGGGCATGGCCACCAACATCCCGCCACACAACCTCGGTGAAGTCATCGACGGTTGCCTGGCCCTCATCGACAACCCCGAGCTGACCGTCGATGAGCTGATGCAGTACATCCCGGGTCCGGACTTCCCGACCGCCGCGATCATCAACGGTCGCGCCGGCATCATCGAAGCCTACCGTACCGGTCGCGGCCGCATTTACATGCGTGCCCGCTCGATCATCGAAGACATCGACAAGGTCGGTGGCCGTCAGCAGATCGTCATCACCGAACTCCCTTACCAGTTGAACAAGGCGCGTCTGATCGAGAAGATCGCCGAGCTGGTTAAAGAGAAGAAGCTGGAAGGCATCACCGAGCTGCGCGACGAGTCTGACAAGGACGGTATGCGCGTGGTGATCGAGCTGCGTCGTGGCGAAGTGCCTGAGGTGATCCTCAACAACCTCTACGCCCAGACCCAGCTGCAAAGCGTATTCGGTATCAACGTGGTAGCGCTGATCGACGGCCGCCCGCGCATCCTGAACCTCAAGGATCTGCTGGAAGCCTTCGTGCGTCACCGCCGCGAAGTGGTAACCCGCCGTACCGTATTCGAACTGCGCAAGGCCCGTGAACGCGGCCACATCCTGGAAGGCCAGGCTGTTGCGCTGTCGAACATCGACCCGGTCATCGCCCTGATCAAGGCTTCGCCGACGCCGTCGGAAGCCAAGGAAGCGCTGATCAAGATGCCGTGGGAATCCAGCGCCGTAGTAGCGATGGTGGAACGTGCCGGTGCCGATTCGTGCCGTCCGGAGACCCTGGACCCACAATACGGCCTGCGCGACGGCAAGTATTTCCTGTCCCCGGAACAGGCCCAGGCCATTCTGGAACTGCGTCTGCACCGTCTGACCGGCCTGGAACACGAGAAACTGCTGGCCGAGTACCAGGAGATCCTCAACCAGATCGGTGAGCTGATCCGCATCCTCAACAGCGCCGTGCGCCTGATGGAAGTGATCCGCGAAGAACTGGAAGTGATCCGCGCCGAATACGGCGATGTGCGCCGCACCGAGATTCTCGACGCCCGTCTCGACCTGACCCTGGGTGACATGATCCCGGAAGAAGATCGCGTCGTGACCATTTCCCACGGTGGCTATGCCAAGACCCAGCCTCTGGCGGCGTACCAGGCCCAGCGTCGTGGCGGTAAAGGCAAATCGGCTACCGGCGTCAAGGATGAGGACTACATCGCTCACCTGCTGGTTGCCAACAGCCACACCACGCTGCTGCTGTTCTCCAGCAAGGGCAAGGTGTACTGGCTGAAAACCTACGAAATCCCGGAAGCGTCCCGCGCTGCCCGTGGTCGTCCGCTGGTCAACCTGCTGCCGCTGGACAGTGATGAATACATCACCACCATGCTGCCGGTAGACGAGTACACCGAAGGTCACTTCATCTTCATGGCCACTGCGAAAGGCACCGTGAAGAAGACCCCGCTGGAATCCTTCAGCCGTCAACGCAGCGTGGGCCTGATCGCCCTCGAACTGGACGAAGGCGACGTATTGATCAGCGCGGCCATCACTGACGGCGAGCGTGAAGTCATGCTGTTCTCCGACGGCGGCAAGGTTACGCGCTTCAAGGAGTCCGACGTTCGTGCCATGGGCCGTACCGCCCGCGGTGTGCGCGGCATGCGCCTGCCGGAAGGGCAGAAGCTGATTTCGATGCTGATCCCGGAAGAAGGCAGCGAGATCCTCACTGCATCGGCCCGCGGCTACGGCAAGCGTACGGCCATCAGCGAGTTCCCCGAGTACAAGCGTGGCGGCCAGGGCGTTATCGCCATGGTCAGCAACGATCGCAACGGCCGCCTGGTCGGCGCGGTCCAGGTGCTGGATGGTGAGGAAATCATGCTGATTTCCGACCAGGGCACCCTGGTACGTACCCGGGTTGATGAAGTGTCGAGCCTGGGGCGTAACACCCAGGGCGTGACCTTGATCAAGCTGGCCAGCGACGAAACCCTGGTAGGCCTGGAGCGTGTCCAGGAGCCATCGGAAGTCGAAGGCGAGGAGCTGGAAGGTGAAGAGGGGATTGCACTCGAGGGGCAAGTGATCGGCGATGCCGATGACGGCGTCGACGAGCCAACACTCGACGCTGCCGCAGACGAAGAAGAACCGCAGGAATAAGCGGACACACAGGGGGCGGATGAAGATTCGCCCCCTTGTTGTTTGTCCCGTTTGAAATACGACGCCGCGCCGCTCTTGTAGGAGCCGGCTTGCCGGCGATGGCATCAACTCGATTCAAGTGAAGCGCCGAGTCGTTTGCATCGCTGGCAAGCCAGCTCCTACAGGGTTCCGCGTTGCGGGATGTTGATTGCAGTCCCACCAGATCAGAGAGATTGGATGTGAGCAAGAGAGCCTATAACTTCTGTGCCGGTCCCGCGGCGCTTCCTGAAGCAGTCCTGCAGCGCGCGCAGGGTGAACTCCTCGACTGGCATGGAAAAGGCCTCTCCGTGATGGAAATGAGCCATCGCAGCGATGAGTTCGTGTCCATTGCCACCAAGGCCGAGCAGGATATGCGCGACTTGCTGGACATCCCGTCCGATTACAAAGTGCTGTTCCTGCAGGGTGGTGCGAGCCAGCAGTTCGCCCAGATCCCGCTGAACCTGCTGCCGGAAGACGGCACTGCGGACTATATCGACACCGGTATCTGGGGGCAGAAGGCCATTGAAGAGGCCTCCCGTTACGGTCACGTCAATGTGGCAGGCACGGCCAAGCCCTACGACTACTTCGCCATCCCCGGTCAGAACGAGTGGAAACTGTCGAAAGACGCGGCCTACGTTCACTACGTGGCGAACGAAACCATCGGCGGCCTGGAGTTCGATTGGGTGCCGGAAGTGGGTGATGTCCCGCTGGTCTGCGACATGTCCTCGGACATCCTCTCGCGCCCGATCGATGTGTCCAAGTACGGCATGATCTACGCCGGTGCACAGAAGAACATCGGCCCGAGCGGCATCCTGGTCAACATCGTCCGTGAAGACCTGTTGGGTCGTGCGCGTTCGCTATGCCCGACCATGCTCAACTACAAGGTCGCGGCCGATAACGGCTCGATGTACAACACCCCGCCGGCCTTCGCCTGGTACTTGTCGGGCCTGGTGTTCGAATGGCTGAAAGAGCAGGGCGGCGTGGCTGCCATGGGCAAGCTCAACGAAGAGAAGAAACGTACCCTGTACGACTTCATCGACGCCAGCGGCCTGTACAGCAACCCGATCAACCTGACCGACCGTTCGTGGATGAACGTGCCGTTCCGCCTGGCGGATGATCGCCTGGACAAGCCTTTCCTCGCCGGCGCCGACGAGCGCGGCCTGTTGAACCTCAAGGGCCACCGTTCGGTAGGTGGCATGCGCGCCTCCATCTATAACGCTGTCGATATCCACGCCGTCAAGGCGCTGGTGGCTTACATGGCAGAGTTCGAAAAGGAACACGGCTAATGTCTGAGCAAGAACTCAAGGCCCTGCGCGTACGCATTGACAGCCTGGACGAGAAAGTCCTGGAACTGATCAGTGAGCGCGCGCGGTGCGCCCAGGAAGTTGCACGGGTGAAGATGGCTTCCCTGGCTGAAGGCGAAGTGCCGGTATTCTACCGTCCGGAGCGTGAAGCCCAGGTACTCAAGCGCGTGATGGAACGCAACAAGGGCCCGTTGGGCAACGAAGAGATGGCGCGGTTGTTCCGTGAAATCATGTCTTCGTGCCTGGCACTGGAGCAGCCGCTGAAAGTGGCTTACCTGGGCCCGGAAGGCACCTTCACTCAAGCCGCGGCCATGAAGCACTTCGGTCACGCGGTGATCAGCAAGCCGATGGCTGCGATCGACGAAGTGTTCCGTGAAGTGGCCGCCGGGGCGGTGAATTTTGGCGTGGTGCCGGTGGAAAACTCCACCGAAGGTGCCGTCAACCACACCCTCGACAGTTTTCTTGAGCACGACATGGTGATCTGCGGCGAAGTCGAGCTGCGTATTCACCACCACTTGCTGGTGGGCGAAAACACCAAGACCGACAGCATCAGCCGCATCTACTCCCACGCCCAGTCCCTGGCCCAGTGCCGCAAGTGGCTGGACGCGCACTACCCGAATGTGGAGCGCGTGGCGGTGTCCAGCAACGCCGAAGCGGCGAAGCGGGTCAAGGGTGAGTGGAACTCGGCGGCGATTGCCGGCGACATGGCTGCCGGCCTGTATGGGCTGACGCGCCTGGCCGAGAAAATCGAGGATCGCCCGGATAACTCCACGCGCTTCCTGATGATCGGCAGCCAGGAAGTGCCGCCGACCGGCGACGACAAGACGTCGATCATCGTCTCCATGAGCAACAAGCCCGGCGCGCTGCATGAGCTGCTGGTGCCGTTCCACGACAACGGGATTGACCTGACGCGAATCGAGACTCGTCCTTCGCGCAGCGGTAAATGGACTTATGTGTTCTTTATCGACTTCGTCGGCCATCACCGCGACCCACTGGTCAAGGGTGTGCTCGAGAAAATCAGTCAGGAAGCCGTGGCACTCAAGGTGCTGGGCTCTTACCCGAAAGCGGTTTTGTGAGGCTTTAACATGAGTGGCAACTTCCTCGCCCTGGCACAGCCGGGCGTGCAACAACTGTCGCCTTACGTTCCGGGCAAGCCTGTGGACGAGTTGGCGCGCGAGTTGAACCTGGATCCGTCGAAGATCGTAAAGCTGGCCAGTAACGAAAACCCGATGGGCCCAAGCCCCAAGGTACTGGCCGCGATTCGTGAGGCGCTGGCCGAACTGACCCGTTATCCCGATGGTAACGGCTTTGAGCTCAAGTCCCTGCTGGCGAAAAACTGCCGCGTTGATATCAACCAGGTGACCCTGGGTAACGGCTCCAACGATATTCTGGAGCTGGTCGGCCGCGCCTATCTGGCGCCGGGCCTGAACGCGGTATTCAGCGAGCACGCGTTTGCGGTCTATCCGATCGTCACTCAGGCCGTTGGCGCCGAGGCGCGTGTGATTCCTGCGAAAGACTGGGGTCATGACCTGCCAGCCATGCTGGCGGCCATCGATGGCAATACTCGTGTTGTGTTTATCGCCAACCCGAACAACCCGACCGGCACCTGGTTCAGCGCCGAGGTGCTGGATAACTTCCTGCAGGACGTGCCGGAGCATGTACTGGTGGTGCTGGACGAGGCGTACATCGAGTACGCCGAAGGCAGCGACTTGCCGGACGGCCTGGACTTCCTCGCGGCTTATCCGAACCTGCTGGTCTCGCGCACCTTCTCCAAGGCTTATGGCCTGGCGTCGCTGCGGGTCGGTTACGGCTTGTCCACTGCGGTGGTGGCCGATGTGTTGAACCGTGTGCGCCAGCCATTCAACGTCAACAGCCTCGCGCTGGCGGCGGCTTGCGCTGCGGTGCAGGACACCGAGTACCTGGAAGAAGGCCGTCGCCTCAACGAAAGCGGCATGCTGCAATTGCAGGAAGGCTTCCGTGAGCTGGGCCTGGGCTGGATTCCGTCCAACGGCAACTTCATCTGCGTCGACCTCGGCCAAGTGGCGGCTCCTGTGTTCCAGGGCTTGCTGCGCGAGGGTGTGATCGTGCGTCCGGTGGCCAATTACGGCATGCCGAACCACCTGCGCATCACCATCGGTCTGCCTGCTGAAAACAGCCGCTTCCTCGAAGCGCTGGCCAAGGTTCTGGCTCGTGGTTGATGTCACTGCATTGCAACCTGCTGTACCTATGATCGGTCGCCTGGTGGTGGTCGGTCTGGGATTGATCGGCGGCTCCTTTGCGAAGGGCCTGCGGGAAAGCGGCCTGTGTGGCGAAGTGGTCGGTGTGGACCTGGACCCGCAATCGCGCAAGTTGGCGGTGCAGTTGGGTGTGGTGGACCGTTGCGAGGCTGACCTCGCTGTAGCCTGCCAGGGCGCGGATGTCATTCAGCTGGCGGTGCCGATCCTGGCCATGGAGAAGTTGCTGGCGCTGTTGGCCGGCATGGATCTGGGCCAGGCAATCCTGACCGATGTCGGCAGTGCCAAGGGCAATGTGGTGCGTGCGGCGCGGCTGGCCTTTGGTGGCATGCCTGCGCGGTTTGTGCCCGGGCATCCGATTGCCGGGTCCGAGCAGAGCGGGGTGGAGGCGTCCAATGCGCAGCTGTTCCGTCGCCATAAAGTGATTCTGACACCACTGGATGAAACCGATCCTGCGGCACTGGCCGTGGTGGATCGGCTCTGGCGCGAGCTGGGGGCGGATGTCGAGCATATGCAGGTCGAGCGCCACGATGAAGTGCTGGCAGCGACCAGCCATCTGCCGCATTTGCTCGCATTTGGCCTGGTGGATTCGTTGGCCAAGCGCAACGAGAACCTCGAGATTTTCCGCTACGCCGCCGGTGGTTTCCGCGACTTTACCCGGATCGCCGGTAGTGATCCGGTGATGTGGCACGACATCTTCCTTGCCAACCGCGATGCGGTGTTGCGCACCCTGGACACGTTCCGCAGCGACCTCGACGCCTTGCGCGACGCGGTCGATGCTGGCGACGGGCACCAGTTGTTGGGCGTGTTCACCCGTGCGCGGGTGGCACGGGAGCATTTCAGCAAGATTCTGGCGCGTCGGGCCTATATGGATGCTGCAGTAAACGCGGATGACCTGGTGTTTCTCGCCAGTCCCGGTGGTCGCTTGAGCGGGCAGATTCGGATGCCTGGGGATAAATCGATCTCCCATCGCTCGATCATGCTCGGCTCTCTGGCGGACGGTGTCACCGAGGTAGAGGGTTTCCTGGAGGGGGAAGATGCCCTGGCGACCTTGCAGGCGTTTCGCGACATGGGGGTGGTGATTGAGGGGCCGCACCATGGGCGCGTCACCATTCACGGGGTTGGTCTGCATGGGTTGAAGTCGGCGCCGGGTCCGATCTATCTCGGCAACTCCGGCACCTCCATGCGGCTGTTGTCCGGTTTGCTGGCGGCTCAGAGCTTTGACAGTGTGTTGACGGGTGATGCCTCGCTGTCCAAGCGTCCGATGAATCGCGTGGCCAAGCCATTGCGCGAAATGGGCGCGGTGATCGAGACCGGGCCGGAAGGGCGCCCGCCGCTGACCATTCGCGGTGGCCAAGCACTTAAGGGGCTGACCTACGCATTGCCGATGGCCAGTGCTCAGGTTAAATCCTGCCTGTTGCTGGCTGGGTTGTACGCCGAGGGTAAAACCTCGATTACCGAACCGGCGCCGACCCGTGACCATACCGAGCGGATGTTGCGTGGGTTTGGTTATCCGGTGGAGGTGGCGGGCGCTACGGCTTCGGTCGAGTCCGGTCACGCGCTGACCGCAACCCATATCGAAGTGCCCGGGGATATTTCCTCTTCGGCGTTCTTCCTGGTGGCGGCGTCGATCGCCGAAGGCTCCGAGCTTTTGCTTGAGCATGTGGGCATCAATCCGACCCGTACCGGGGTGATCGATATCCTGCGGTTGATGGGCGCGGATATCACCCTGGAAAACCAGCGGGAAGTGGGTGGCGAGCCTGTTGCTGATTTGCGTATTCGCGCGGCGCCGTTGAAGGGGATCGAGATTCCCGAGGCGTTGGTTCCGCTGGCTATCGATGAATTTCCGGTGCTGTTCGTGGCGGCGGCATGCGCCGAAGGCCGAACGGTATTGCGCGGGGCGCAGGAGTTGCGGGTCAAGGAGTCCGACCGGATCCAGGTCATGGCCGACGGTCTGCTCGCCCTGGGCGTGAAGTGTGAACCGACACCTGATGGGATTATCATCGACGGTGGCGTAATAGGCGGCGGTGAAGTGCATGCCCATGGCGATCACCGGATTGCCATGGCTTTCAGCGTGGCCTCCCTGCGAGCAGCTGCGCCGATTCGTATCCATGACTGTGCCAACGTGGCTACGTCTTTTCCGAATTTTCTTACACTGTGTGCCCAAGTCGGCATCCGTGTTGCCCAAGAGGCTCAATTGTGAATATCAAAGCACCGGTGATTACCATCGACGGGCCAAGTGGCTCGGGCAAAGGCACGATCGCCGGCATCCTGGCCAAGCGCCTGGGCTGGTGCCTGCTGGACTCCGGGGCGCTGTACCGCTTGCTGGCCTTTGCTGCACGCAACCATGGCGTCGACCTGACCAACGAAGAATCGCTGAAGCTGCTGGCTGCGCACCTCGACGTGCAGTTCGTCGGGGCGACGGAAGGTCATCCTCAGCGCATCATCCTGGAAGGAGACGATGTGACCGATGACCTGCGTAACGAGCAGGTCGGTTCCTGGGCTTCCCAGGTCGCCGCATTGCCGGCGGTGCGCGACGCGTTGCTGCAGCGCCAGCGGGCTTTCCAGGAGCCGCCGGGTCTGGTGGCCGATGGCCGCGACATGGGCACGGTGGTGTTTCCTGAGGCGCCGCTGAAGATTTTCCTGACTGCCAGTGCCGAGGAGCGGGCCCGCCGCCGTTACTTGCAGTTGAAGGGCAAAGTCGATGGTGTTAGTCTGTCGAGTCTGCTAGATGAGATCCGTGCACGCGATGAGCGTGATACCCAGCGTGCGGTAGCCCCGCTCAAGCCGGCGGCTGACGCCATACAGCTGGATTCCACGGAGTTGTCCATCGAGCAGGTGCTGGAACGCATCTTGAGTGAAATCGCCATTCGCGATATCGCCGGGTGACCAAGAAGGCCGCAGGGGACCAGTCATAGTCCTGTGGTGCTTCTTTTAATTGAAACTGACCCACACCGTCTGGGGTGTGGAGATGGGCGTATTCTTCGCCCTTATCAACAGGAATTAAAATGAGCGAAAGCTTTGCGGAACTCTTTGAAGAAAGCCTAAAAACCCTGAACCTTCAGGCAGGCTCCATCATCACCGGTGTTATCGTTGATATCGATTACCAAGCTCGCTGGGTAACCGTTCACGCTGGTCTGAAGTCTGAAGCTCTGATCCCGCTGGAACAGTTCTACAACGATGCTGGTGACCTGACTATCAATGTCGGTGACGAAGTTCACGTTGCTCTGGACTCGGTTGAAGACGGTTTCGGTGAAACCAAGCTGTCCCGTGAAAAAGCCAAGCGCGCTGAATGCTGGATTGTTCTCGAAGCAGCCTTCGCAGCTGAAGAAGTGGTCAAGGGCGTTATCAACGGTAAGGTTAAAGGCGGCTTCACTGTCGACGTTAACGGCATCCGTGCGTTCCTGCCAGGTTCTTTGGTCGACGTTCGTCCTGTGCGCGACACCACGCACCTGGAAGGCAAAGAACTCGAATTCAAGGTCATCAAGCTCGACCAGAAGCGCAACAACGTTGTCGTTTCCCGTCGCAGCGTCCTGGAAGCAGAGAACTCCGCCGAGCGTGAAGCTCTGCTGGAATCCCTGCAGGAAGGCCAACAAGTCAAAGGTATCGTCAAGAACCTCACCGATTACGGCGCATTCGTCGATCTGGGTGGCGTCGATGGCCTGCTGCACATTACCGACATGGCTTGGAAGCGTATCAAGCATCCATCGGAAATCGTCAACGTTGGCGACGAGATCGATGTCAAGGTTCTGAAGTACGATCGTGAGCGCAACCGTGTCTCCCTGGGCTTGAAGCAGCTGGGCGAAGATCCATGGGTCGCTATCAAGGCTCGTTACCCAGAAAGCACCCGCGTGACCGCGCGTGTTACCAACCTGACCGACTACGGCTGCTTCGCAGAGCTGGAAGAAGGCGTGGAAGGCCTGGTACACGTTTCCGAAATGGACTGGACCAACAAGAACATCCACCCTTCGAAAGTCGTACAAGTCGGCGACGAAGTGGAAGTTATGGTTCTGGACATCGACGAAGAGCGTCGTCGTATCTCCCTCGGCATCAAGCAGTGCAAATCTAACCCATGGGAAGATTTCTCTGGCCAGTTCAACAAGGGCGATAAAATCTCCGGCACCATCAAGTCGATCACCGATTTCGGTATCTTCATTGGTCTGGACGGCGGCATCGACGGCCTGGTTCACCTGTCCGACATCTCCTGGAACGAAGTGGGCGAAGAAGCTGTTCGTCGTTTCAAGAAGGGCGACGAGCTGGACACCGTTATCCTGTCGGTTGACCCAGAGCGCGAGCGCATCTCCCTGGGTATCAAGCAACTGGAAAGCGATCCGTTCTCCGAGTACGTTCAAGAGAACGACAAAGGCGCAATCGTTAAAGGCATCGTGAAGGAAGTTGACGCTAAAGGCGCCATCATCACTCTGGCCGACGATATCGAAGCGACTCTGAAAGCCTCCGAAATCAGCCGTGACCGCGTTGAAGACGCGCGCAACGTTCTGAAAGAAGGCGAAGAAGTAGAAGCCAAGATCATCAGCGTTGACCGCAAGAGCCGCGTAATCCAGCTCTCCATCAAGTCGAAAGACGATGCTGAAGAGAAAGAAGCCATCCAGAGCCTGCGCGACAAGCCAGCTACCTCTGAGCCTTCTGCTGGTCCTACCACTCTGGGCGACCTGCTGCGTGCACAAATGGAAAAGCAGAACTAAGTTCTGTCAGACCATAGAAAAAGGGCGACTTCGGTCGCCCTTTTTTGTGCCTGGGATTTAGTGTTGTGCGCAACGTCGCCTTGGTGTTGTGCAGGTGGAACGCTGTGGTCGCGCTGGCAGCGCATCGGCTCCTGCAGGCTCTATCTGGCAGTGATCGCCGTGGAGTGGCTTCAGTGAAGCTGAGCGGCGGCTAGCGGCCGTGCGGCGCAATGCCAACTCTCATCGAGTTACGCCCCAACTCTTTGAATATAAGTCAATACTTGGGCTGTTCAAATTCCTCCGGTCATGCTAAAACCTTCGAAGCGCTTTTCCTAGCTGCTTGAAAAAGAAGGGAAAAATATGACGAAGTCGGAGTTGATCGAACGAATTGTCACCCATCAAGGGCTGCTCTCATCCAAGGATGTGGAGCTGGCCATCAAGACCATGCTTGAGCAGATGTCCCAATGTCTGGCTACCGGCGATCGGATTGAAATTCGTGGGTTTGGTAGCTTCTCGCTGCACTATCGTGCGCCTCGTGTGGGTCGCAACCCAAAAACCGGACAGTCCGTCAGCCTCGATGGCAAGTTCGTGCCTCATTTCAAGCCGGGCAAGGAATTGCGCGATCGGGTGAACGAAGACGAAGAAGAAAGCGTCTGAGTGTTTTTGGGGTAGGAGAAGGTTATGCGTGGGGTTAAGCGCGTTGTTCTGGTGCTGGCTATGCTAATTGTCGTGCTGGCAGTGTTGGGGTTCGTGCTGGAAAACCAGCAGGGCGCGTCTCTTTCATTCCTGGGCTGGGTGACCGGGCAGATGCCGGTGTCGGTGTTTGTGGTCGTGGCCTTGATAATTGGAATGCTGCTGGGACCGCTGTTTAGTGTCATCGTTGGGTGGGGCCGACGTCAAAAGTCCATGCCCGCAAGGCGTGGGTAGAGGCTCAATGGTTATTGTGTCACTCGCGAGCCGTTCGTCGGATTTTTCTGGTGCGGTGCGCATCGGTTACGTCGAGTGATCGGCATGTGGTAAGTCCGGCGATACCACTGACTATTGTTTCGCGGCTACGAAATTTGCTTTTCTGCCCTTTTCGGACGGCCCATATAAGGGTTGCCCCTATCTGTGTAGGAAGACTCCTACAGATATGTCAAGACTTGTAATATGTCAGTGAGATGGCAAAATGGAATCTGTTCTCGATAACAGGCATTTTGTGCGCTAAAGTCCGGCAGCGACGCTGGGTTTTTTCGGCCATATAACTAAAATAAAAATACACAATCTTGTCTGCATAACGAGCCCGCAGTTTCTCTTTGAAGGCAGGTTTTTGTTGTGAGTAGTAGCTTCCGTGCTCCCCCGGTTCGATCGTCCGACGAAATTGATTTTGTAAGACTTTTCGCGTCTGTCTGGCAACAAAAAAAACTTCTGCTTTTCGTCACTCTCGGGGCGGGATTGATTGCGGCGTCCTACGCATTTTTAGCTGCCCCTGTATATAAGGTCAGCACGGTTTTGCGGCCTGCGGCGATTAATGATTTGGATGCGCTAAATCGATCAGAGATATATCAGCTTCCTCCGGCTGACGCGCTCCTCAAAGTGGGCGCAGCGCTCGACTCTTATGATACGCGCCTGAGCTATTTCAAGAAAAACCAGAAGCTTTTCGAGAAATTTGTTCGTCCTGGGCAGACTCTGGAGCAGAGTTTTCAGGAGTTCAATCATGACTCTATTCGTTTGATTCTTCCTGATGAAGATAAGAAAAACTCGCTGAGTTCTTACATCAAGCTCGAGATGATGTATCCGAAAGGCGTCGACGGCGTCTCTATTCTTAATGGCTTTGTCGACTACGCTATCGAAAGTGAGCGCGAACGCGTCACGGCTGATTTGAATGTGATCGTTAAAAACCGTTTGAGGGAGCTTAAAGGCAAGCTCGATTCGGCTCGCTCAAACTACGATATTGAAAAAGAAGCCAAAATAGCGTCATTGCGAGAAGCTGACTCGTTGAAACGCGCGCAATTGCAGGATGAGTTGAAGGCGCTGCGTTCTCAGTTGAAAACCTTGCGTAGCGACCGTATTGCTCAGCTGAATGAGGCTATAGGGATTGCCCGTTCCCTGGGCATTCAAAAGCCGGCTACGCCTTCTTCACTTGGTGAATCGGCCGTGACGAACGCTGGTAGCGTGATGCGTACGGAGGTGAACAACCAGCAGATCCCACTTTATTTTATGGGGGTAGATGCGCTTAAGGCTGAGCTTGCTGCATTGCAGTCACGCAAGTCGGATGATTTTACCGAGTCGCGCATCGCTCAAATCGCCAAGGAACTTCAGTTGCTCGCATCCAACCGAGAGATTGAGGTCCTGGATGCTCGAAAAAATGAAGATATCTTTCTTGCGGGCGTTCAACCGTTGAGAACAGAAATTTTCCGTTTGAGTAGCCTGAATATCGACCTGGCGAAGCTGCGGCTGGTGAGTATTGACCAGCAGGCCCTTGAGCCGTTGGTTCCGTCGAGTCCGAATCGTCCATTGATCATTTTTCTTGGCCTGCTCCTGGGGGCGATTGTCGCGATTGGTATTGCGTTGGTCAGGCAGGGGTTACGTGCTGTTCGCGACAATGCAGAACGCGATGGGCACGAGCCGGCAGGCTCACTTCTCCATTCGGTCGCTCAGTTGGATCGGCAACAAGAGCCTGGCAATAAGTTAAACCGAAAATAACTCCAAGGCCGTGAAGCTTTTGGCTTCACGCGTTTTCCCCTCGGGGCCGTATTTCTTGCTTTCATACGGAACCTGCATTACGTGCTTGCGCAACTGTGAACCGCCGAGGGGCATTCCTGGGTGGTTTCTCGGCTATCAAAAGTTACTAAGACTTTGCGTCGAGTCTTCATGGCGTTTCGGCATTTGATCTTTGTTTACTTGTGCGGGCGTCAAGCGTCCTGCACAGGTTTGTATTGTTGGTTTAATAGTTGATGGTGCACCGCCTAATACGGTTTGATGTGGATTTTTATGTGCGGTCTCCAGGTTAATGGCTTATGGCTAGTATTGGTTCGGAATTTGATAAGGGCGTCCCGTTCGGCCAGGTCGGTCGTGCAGAGTGCGCTGGCGATTAGCAACGAGCTGCATGGCACAGTCGGGCGTGGGCCCAATTGCGATCTCGGATAAGTCGGGTTCCTGTGGGGCAATAACCAAAAGCCCAATTTCAATGAGAGGTTGCGACGCACCATTGCGGTGAAGCGACTCACCGCAATGGTGCGGTAAAACGTTGTCCTGTCCTGAACTGAGTGGGGGATGATGGGGTCTCATGGGGCGTGTGGTTGAGCCAGCCAGGCGTTATGTTGGCACGCTTGTTGATGATATGCTGCGCTGCAAAGCAGAGGCGGTTGCAGTTGGAGCGGCGAAAACTCGCTTGCGCGTAATCGGTAGGTCAGGCAGGGGCATGGCAGCGTTGCTGGTTTCCAGACTGATTCTCTGACTAAATAATGATATGGAATCGTTGGTAATCTAATGACTTTAAAGATCTTGAGTGTTTTCGGTACGCGACCGGAAGCTATAAAAATGGCTCCATTAGCTTTAGCGTTGAATGCAGATGAGCGTTTTGAGGCCAAAATCTGCGTCACGGGTCAACACCGTGAAATGCTGGATCAAGTGTTAGAGTTATTTAAACTTGAACCTGACTTTGATCTTAATATCATGAAGTCGGGTCAAGACCTTACCGACGTGACAACTGGTATTCTTCAGGGAATGAAAGAGGTCTTCCGGACTTATCGGCCGGATATTGTCTTGGTGCATGGTGATACCGCTACGACCTTTGCAACTACATTGGCGGCGTACTATCAGCAAATTCCTGTGGCTCATATCGAAGCTGGGCTTCGCACTGGAAATTTATATTCTCCCTGGCCGGAAGAGGCCAATCGAAAGTTGACGGGAGCACTCGCGCTTCTTCACTTCGCTCCTACTGAACGATCGCAACAGAATTTACTGCGTGAAGGGGTGTCACCTGACGCGATTCATGTGACTGGGAATACTGTAATCGACGCTCTGCTTGAGGTCGTACAGAAGCTCGAAACCAATGACCAGTTAAAACAGAAGTTCTCCGAGCAGTTCGCATTTTTACCTGCTCAACGCCGCGTCATCCTTGTGACAGGGCATCGGCGTGAAAGCTTCGGCGATGGATTCGAAAGGATCTGCAGTTCGTTGGCTTCGATTGCCCATGAGTTTGATGATGTGGAGATCGTGTACCCCGTTCATTTGAATCCAAATGTCCGTGAACCGGTCAACCGTTTGTTGGCTGGTATAAAAAATATTCACCTCATCGAACCATTGGATTATCTACCTTTTGTCTATTTGATGAATCGGTCGTACTTGATTCTGACGGACTCCGGTGGTGTGCAGGAAGAGGCACCTTCTTTGGGCAAGCCCGTGCTGGTCATGCGGGACACTACCGAGCGGCCTGAGGCGATTGAGGCGGGTACCGTCAGATTGGTCGGTACAGAGAAGGACAAGATAGTTCACCACTTGCGTGAGCTTTTACTTGATCAAAAGGCTTACGAGGAGATGAGCGTTGCTCATAATCCTTATGGTGACGGTCACGCCTGCATGCGTATTGTTAATGCTCTAGCCACTTTCAAAAATTAAGGTTTGGTCATGGATTTTTCCACTATTTCTGTAATTGGTTTGGGCTATATCGGTTTGCCAACCGCAGCCGTTTTTGCTGCGCGAAAGTTAAAGGTCATTGGTGTCGACGTTAATCAAAAGGCCGTCGATACGATCAACGGCGGACAGATTCATATCGTTGAGCCTGATTTGGACATAGTCGTGCACGCGGCCGTGACCGAGGGGTATCTGCGCGCCAGTACACGACCTGAGCCGGCGGACGCCTTCTTGATTGCGGTGCCCACTCCTTTCAAGGATGGTCATGCTCCGGACCTTTCTTACATTGAGTCCGCAAGCAAATCCATTGCGCCAGTATTGAAAAAGGGTGATCTGGTCATCCTCGAGTCCACTTCTCCCGTGGGTGCGACTGAAAAGATGTCGGCATGGCTGGCTGAAGCACGCCCTGACCTGACGTTCCCGCAGACCCATGGCGAGGCGTCGGACATTCGCGTGGCTCACTGCCCTGAGCGCGTGCTTCCCGGTCACGTGTTGCGCGAGTTGGTACAGAATGATCGCGTCATCGGCGGGATGACCCCCAAGTGCTCAGAAGCCGCCACACGTCTGTATAAATTGTTTGTAGAGGGCGAGTGCATTATCACCAACGCCCGAACAGCAGAAATGTGCAAGTTGACCGAGAACAGCTTTCGCGATGTGAATATTGCCTTTGCGAACGAATTGTCGATGATATGCGATAAGTTCGATGTCGATGTATGGGAGCTTATCAAGCTCGCCAACCGGCACCCTCGCGTCAATATCCTCCAACCAGGACCTGGCGTGGGTGGGCATTGCATCGCCGTCGACCCTTGGTTCATCGTGAGTCAGGCTGAAGGCCAGGCGAAACTGATCCAAACTGCACGCGAAGTCAATGACTCAAAACCGTCGTGGGTTATGGAGAAAGTTGATGCTGCTGTGGCCGATCATCTGTCGAGTCACCCCGGGAAGTCGGAAAAAGACATTGTTATCGCGTGCTTCGGCCTGGCATTCAAACCTGATATTGACGACCTGCGGGAAAGTCCATCTCTGGAAATTACGAAAAATATCTCAAGCCGGCACGCCGGGAAGGTTATTGTCGTAGAACCTAATATTGATTCTCTGCCTGCGACGTTGCCGAACGCTGAGTTGTGCACAATAGAAGAAGCGTTTGAGCGCGCGGATGTCTTGTTGTTACTGGTGGATCACAAGCCATTCAAAAGTGTTCCTTCTTCACTTCTCGAGGGTCGCCGGATTGTTGATACCCGGGGAATCTGGCTTGTATGAAAATTCTTCCGGTTATTATGTCTGGAGGCTCGGGAACGAGACTCTGGCCGCTTAGCAGAACTCTTTACCCGAAGCAGTTTCTGGCAATTTCGGGGCGGGAGACGTTGTTTCAGCAGGCGATTGCCCGACTGTTGAAGATTGACGGTCAAGGCTCGGATTTATTGGCTCCATGCATCGTTGCCAACGATGAGCATCGTTTCCTGTGTCTCGACCAGATCCGGGAAATGAACGTTTCTAAAGCTGTTGTCATTCTTGAACCGGTAGGACGCAATACGGCCCCTGCGCTTACGTTGGCGGCGCTTTATGCGCGCGATGAGGTGGGAGAGGAGATTGACCCGGTTCTGGTCGTTGTCCCGGCCGACCAGATGATTCTCGATATTCAAGCTTTTACTGACACGGTCAGTAAAGCGGTCGATGTTGCGAAAGACGGCAGCATTGTGATCTTGGGAATTACGCCTGATCGCCCTGAGACGGGTTATGGTTATATCCACTCGGCAGATCCCTCTACCGTCAAGAGGGTGGATGCGTTTGTTGAAAAGCCTGAGCGGACAACCGCAGAAAAATACCTGGAAGATGGAAGCTATTTCTGGAATAGCGGTATTTTTGTGCTGCGCGCGTCAGTCTGGTTGAAAGCACTGGGCGCGTTCAGAAGTGACATCTTCGATGCCACTGAGGCCGCGTGGAAGGGCCGAGTTGAAGATAATGGGTTTATTCGACCACAACTTGACGCGTTTTCCCTGATACCGCCTGAGTCGATTGACTATGCCGTGATCGAGCATTGCGCGAAAACGCCTTCAGCTGGCCTGACGTTGAAAATGCTCACGATGGATGCCGGTTGGTCTGACCTTGGAGCATGGGATGCTGTTTGGCGTTCGAGTGAAAAGGACGAAAAACAAAACGCTACCCATGGCGACGTAATAATAGACTCCAGCTCCAATACATTGGTTTACGCCTCTCACCGTTTGGTAACGGCCGTGGGGCTTGAAAATATTGTTATCGTCGAGACGCCTGATGCCGTATTGGTTGCGGATAAAGATCGTAGCCAGGGTGTGAAGGCTATTGTCGAAGCGTTGAATATCAAGGCCAGGCCAGAATCAAAGCTTCATCGTCGTGTTCATCGCCCATGGGGCTGGTACGACAGCATAGATTCGGGCTCGCGCTTTCAGGTGAAGCGGATATTGGTGAAGCCGAAAGCAACCTTGAGTTTGCAGAAGCATTACCATCGGGCGGAGCATTGGATTGTTGTGTCTGGCACCGCTGAAGTCACCTGTGAAGATCGTGTTTTTCAGCTGAACGAAAACCAGAGTACTTATATCCCTATTGGCCATGTTCATCGCCTTTCCAATCCTGGCACCATTCCTCTTGAGATCATAGAGGTGCAGTCGGGAACGTACTTGGGTGAGGATGATATTGTTCGATTTGACGATACCTATGGACGTGTTTAAGGCTTAAATTTTTAGGAGTTGTACAGATGCAGAAGCATGCGCTGGTTACTGGTGTTACAGGTCAGGATGGGGCTTACCTTGTCGAACTGCTGCTGTCCAAGGGTTATAAGGTCTATGGCGCCTATCGCCGCACAAGTTCTGTAAGTTTCTGGCGATTAGAGGAACTTGGTGTTTTTGGGCATGATGATCTTCATCTTGTCGAATTTGATTTGACTGATCTCTCCGGAACTATTCGTTTAATTCAGAATTGCGCCCCGGACGAGGTTTATAACCTGGCGGCTCAAAGCTTCGTAGGCGTTTCCTTCGATCAGCCAATTACAACCGCGCAGATTACCGGAGTCGGTGCGCTTAATTTGCTCGAAGCGATCCGAATAGTAAATCCGAAGATTCGTTTCTATCAAGCTTCGACATCTGAAATGTTCGGGCTGGTACAGGCTGTTCCTCAATCTGAAAGCACGCCTTTCTACCCACGCAGCCCTTACGGTGTTGCGAAGTTGTTTGCGCATTGGACAACCATCAACTATCGCGAATCATATGATATTTTTGCCACCAGCGGCATTCTGTTCAATCATGAGTCTCCGCTGCGAGGAAAAGAGTTTGTTACTCGTAAAATTACCGATGCTGTCGCCAGTATCGAAATGGGCGAGCAGCAAGTGCTGGAACTCGGAAACATGGATGCCAAGCGCGACTGGGGTTTCGCTAAAGAGTATGTAGATGGCATGCACCGGATGTTGCAGATCGACACACCGGAAACATTTGTGCTTGCTACCAACCGCACTGAAACCGTTCGTGATTTTGTTGCCATGAGCTTCAAGGCCGTAGGGGTTGATATCGATTGGTCTGGAAGTGGCGAGAACGAATTCGGCGTTGACCGTCGTACCGGCATCACCCGGGTAAAAGTTAACCCACGCTTCTATCGACCCGCGGAAGTCGAGTTGTTGATTGGCGACGCTTCGTTTGCAAAAGAGCGGTTAGGCTGGAAACCAGAAACGACGCTGGAGCAACTGTGCCAGCTGATGGTTGAAGCTGACTTGAGAAGGGTTCGCAATGGCACTTCAAAGTAAAGATCGGACAGTACTGATTACAGGGCTCTCGGGTTTTACTGGAAAGCATTTGGCGCAAAGCCTCACCAAGGCCGGCTGGCGGGTTGCCGGCCTTGGTGGGGAGCGCCTGGCCTGTGAGTTTGACCACTTGGATGCGGACCTGAATGACACGGCGCGACTCAGTGGTTGGATAAAGCAGGTTCAGCCCACCCATGTTATTCACTTGGCCGCGCTGGCGCATGTCACCAGCAGCGATGCCTTGTCATATTACCGAGTCAATGTATTGGGTACAGAAAGCCTTCTTAATGCGATTAAGGAGGCTGAGGTGGTCGTTGAAAAAATCATCATTGCGAGCAGTGCAAACATTTACGGGAACGCTATTTCATCGCCCATTTCAGAAAGCAGTGAACCGCAGCCCGTTAATCATTACGCACTGAGCAAGCTGACGATGGAGGCCCTCGTTCGCAAGTGGTTCTCTCGTATGCCTATATTGGTGGTACGGCCATTCAATTACACTGGACCCGGCCAGTCGGAGTCATTCGTTTTCTCCAAGATCGTGGGCGCATTTGCCCGTGGAGAAAAGGAACTCAGATTGGGCAATCTGGATGTATCCCGCGACTTGTCTGATGTCGGTTTTGTGGTGGAGGCCTATTCAAGGCTGTTGACGTCCAATCAACGTGGTGAGTTTATAAATATCTGCTCGGGGCGCAGCATTTCCTTACTGAGCGTGATTGATGAAATGGAACAGATTGCAGGTTATCGGCCAACGATAACAGTTGATCCTGCCTTTGTCAGGGAAGATGAAGTTAAAGAGCTTTATGGTAGTCCGGCCAAGCTCTTTGATGTGGTAGGCGAAATTAATGTGCCTAGTTTGCACGATACATTGTTGTCAATGTATCAGCAGAAGGCACGTGTTTAATACGGTTGGCAAGTAACGGGTTGGTGCACTGTGCGTATATGTTTTTTTGCTAATATGTCCGCTCACGCTAATTGGCGCGAGATGTTTGATAAAGTTGAGTTTTATCGGGTTGATATTCGAATTCTCAAGGAGCTCGGACACGAAGTCGTTCTGTCTGGGACGCCGGGCACTCTAGATTGGAAGGCTGATCTCTATTTTTGCTGGTGGTGGGGGCATTCACCATTTCCGTTGCTCGCCGGAAAGCTACGTCGTCGTCCGGTGATCGTAACTGGCGCTTTTGACTACTCCACCTGCCGGAAGGAAATTCCGGGTCTTTGCTATCTGGATCGCCCGTTATGGCAGAAGGCGGTACTGCGCACCTCGTTGTTATTAGCCGATCGAAACTTGTTTATCTCACGCTCTGAATGTGAAGAGGTTACATCTAACCTGCCGGTTAGGAACCCGGTGTACGCGACGCTGGCGATTGATACGGATTACTATTCTCCTGGCGAGCTTTCAGCGGTCGAATCGGATTATTTTTTTACAGTGACCTGGACAAGTCGTACAAACGCCATTCGTAAGGGACTCATTCCGACGATAGAAGCGTTCGCAAAAGTTTCGTCTCATTCAAGTCATCTTCGACTTGTCGTTGCTGGTAAGCACGGCGATTACCTGCAGGAACTAAAAGATTTGGCGCAGCGCCTGGGTGTAGCAGACAAGGTGGAGTTTGTCGGGATGATTTCCGATGAGGAGAAATTGCATCATTACAGGAATTGCCTAGCTTATGTTCAACCGACACTCTATGAAGGTTTTGGACATGCGATCGGCGAAGCGCTGGCGTGTGGCGCGCGGGTAATCACCTCGCCACGGGGCGCGGTGCCGGAAGTCGCAGGCGACTTCGCTTACTGGGTTCAGCCAGATAGCCAGGAGGAAATTGCAGCGGCCATGGCGGCAGTTGTGGCGACACCGGTTTGTGCTGAAGACGCCAAAGCCAGGCATCAGTGGATTTCCTCGAATTATTCCATCGCGGCCCGTCGTGTGGCGCTTAAGAGTGTTCTGGATTCCTTATCACCGGTGAAATAAATGAGAGCGTCGTTGAGAATATTTATAAAGGTTGATGGCGGTACCGTGTGTTGAATCGTCTGATCGGCATGTTTGAGAACTCAAAGCTTTTGCAGCTTATTGTTATTACGGCCTGTATTCAGGGTGGCGTAATAATAAGTCAGTTTTTAATCACGCCTTGGGTTGATCCTTCAGTGGTCGGTACGGTGCGCTCGCTGGAAACAATTATCGCACTGGTGGTACTTGCGGGCAGTTTGGGCATGCAGAGTATCGCTATCCGCGACACCGCGGCGAGCAATGGTGTTTTTCACCAAAGTGAAGTGCTTCGCCAGGTTTTTTTGTTAGTTGCGATGGCTTCAGGTGTAGTGATCTCAGGGGTATATATAGCGCATGAGTTTTTATTCACTTCAGTGATCAGTTCATATGTTTTTAATGCCTGTGGCCTGGTCCTGCTAACTAATCTGCTTCGTGTGACTACGGGATTTGCCCAAGGTGCGAAGGCAATGCGCGAAATCTATTTCGTGCTGATGCTGGTTACGTCCATTGGCGTTATTATGCATGTTGTATTGACGAAACTGTTTGGCATCAAAGGGTGGATGGTCGCTCGTTACATTGGAGAGTTTTCCTGTCTTGCTGCGATATGGTGGAAGCTACGAGCTCATATTGTGCTGGCGTTGGATTTTCGTTGTGTGAATCGCAGCGCATTGGTGGCTAGCGCCAAGTCCGGGGCGATTAACAATGCAGGTCTATTTGTTCGTTTGTTAGTGGACAGTTTGCCTGTTTTGATGTTGACCGCCTATCATGTAAAAGCTGATGAAATTGGATTTTTTGGTATTGCCATATTGAGTCTCATACTTGGTTTACTTCCGTTGGCAATAATTGCGCAAAGGGCGTTGCCGGACTTGGTAGAAGTAATCAATAATAAAAGTGAGCTCCGCGACAGGTATCACGCACTTTCCAAAAGCATGTTGAAGATTTCGTCTACGGTTGCACTGTTGCTAATTTCAGTCTCTACAGTGTGGGCGTTGTTTGTTGGTGGTGCTTATAAGCAGACCGCGATCTATGTAATTGTGCTGGCATTGACCCTGCCCTTGAAGGCCGTTGCACTTACGAGCGGTACGCTACTGGTCGCGTTGCGTATTTTTGGTTTGAGCCTCAAAACCAATATCGTCGAAGGCTTGTTTGTTTTTTTGATTCTATACGTAGGTATCCCCATTTTGGGTGCTTGGTCTGGAGTTCTGGGATATTTCGTTGGTGCTGCGTTATCCTCAGTACTTCTCCTGGTTGCGGTGAGAGCCCGCCTCGCTGAATTATGATCCAAGAGGTGAAAACGTTGGAAAATAAATATACAGAGCAAGAGGGCTTGTTACCCAAACCAGGGAAAGGGGTTTTCGATTGTTTTAGTTTTGGTTTTTTCTTTCTGGTTATATGGTTCGCAGGTGTCATCGTCCCTCTGTATCCCTTTATCATGGGGTTTGACGGGTTTACTCAATATTGGGAGTATCCTTTTTTCGATAAGGACAGCTCTATAGGTTATGCAGTTTTACTGTATGCCGGGACGTTGATTTTCGTTTTGATGGGGTGCTGGCTGGGGCGAAAAACTTATCTTAGTTTTCCCGGTAGAACTCGCAACATCGTAAGCTCAAGGATTTTTTTTCAAAGGGCAGTTATATTTACCTTGGTGGCGTTGCTAGGATTTTTAACTATTCTTTTTATTCTGGGGGGGATATCCGGTTTGCTTCAGGGCGCCAGTGATCGGATAAGGGCGTTTGCAGGGTTAAACGGCCTGTTTCTTCTGGAAAACCTGATGCTTTCTGTCTCGCTTGCCTGGTTCATACGTTTGACGCGTAGTGGAAAAAAATCACGTGCCGAGCGTTTTTGTTTCTGGCTGTACTTTTTGGGCGGGTTATTTATTTGTGCGCTTCAAGGGCAGAAGTCAACAATCTTCATTATCATATTGTCGTTGATTATAGTCCGGCACTATCGTGTCAAGCGTGTCAACCTCGTAAAAGGTGCTGTGCTCGGCGCAGTAATGTTTGTTTCTCTGATGGCTTACCACTTGTTTAAGCAAGAGTATCTCGCAACAGGTAAGTTTTATTTTGTCGACGAAAATCAAGGTGTCTTTTTATCGTTTGTTCATTTTTTAGCGATACAGTTCACGGGTAATTTGATGCAGTTGCAAACAATGACCGTGCTCATAGACGCTATGCCACAGAAGCTAGAGTGGCAAAACGGTTCAATGCTGCTGATGGTCGTATTGATCTTGTTACCTTCGGGGCTTTTTCCTGACAAGCCGCTCACCACTGCCGGCGTATTTACAAGTGCTTTTTGGCCAGATAAATGGCTCACGGAAGGAACGACATTGCCGCCGGGTATATTTGGCGAGATTTATATGAATTTTGGCACCTTAGGCGTATTGTTCGGCGGCTTTTTTATCGGGCTTATAGGTGGGCGGCTTTATGGCGCAGTCGTCTATAACCCTAAAAGTGATAGAGCATTGGGTATCTATGCATTGGCAGTCGCATCCATGCTTCATTTTTTTCGTGGGGAACTGGCTTCGGTCGTTCTTCTCATGGCGTCTATATCGCTTCCTTTTTTATTCTTGAGCTCAAAGCGCGAAGAGCCAGTCAATAACCCAATCTAGAGAAACTGATATGTGCGGAATTTTGGGCTACATTCACAACGGAACGCGGGAATCTATTGACTTCTCTTCAGCGCTTTCGTTTATTCGACGTCGTGGGCCTGATGATCAAGGCGTCTGGGCCGATACCGACGTTGGTGTATGGTTGGGCCAGGTGCGCCTTTCCATTCTCGATACCACTTCCGCCGGTCACCAACCCATGGTCTCTGCCGATGGGCGAGTGGTCATGGTGTTTAACGGTGAAATCTATAACTTTCGGGAGTTAAGGGCTCATCTCGAAGCGGCGGGTGATCATTTTTCCAGCCAGTCCGACTCCGAAGTATTGCTCGCACTGTTCTGTCGTTATGGGATTGAGTGTTTAAACCGCTTGAACGGGATTTTCGCGGTCGTATTCTGGGAACGCGACACTGAAACGCTTTGGGTGGCTCGAGATCAGATGGGCGTCAAACCCCTCTATATCCATTCCAGTGATGGTTGTTTTGCATTTTCAAGTGAAATGAAGGGCTTGATCCGAGGCGGCTTCAGTAAAACTGAAATCGACCCGCAAGCCGTACTCGCGCACCTTGGTTTTCTCTGGTCGCCGGGTGATCGGACGATCGTGCGGGATATCAAAAAGGTTTTACCTGGCCAAGCGTTATGCGTCCGTAATGGGCATATCGAGAAGAGCTGGTTTTACTACGAACTGCCGATTTCCGAGAAACCCCTGACGAAAACGGTTGCTGATGTCGCTGTTGATGTCGCCGATGCCGTCAGGACTGCCGTCCAGCGTCAGTTGGTGTCTGACGTACCCTTGGGTTCATTCTTGTCAGGCGGCTTGGACTCCAGTGCCATCGTCGCGTTTGCAGCGCAGGAAATGCGCGATAAGGGGCGGTTGCAGTGCTTCAGTATCCGTGTAGACAACGGCTCCACTGCGAACGAGGGGTTCGCCGATGACCTTCCGTACGCACAGCGCGTTGCCAAGCATCTGGATGTCGACCTGCATGTCGTAGGCGTCGGCGATGAGATGATGGATCGTCTGCCTGAAATGGTTTATCTGCTCGATGAACCTACGCCGGATCCGGCGGCGCTGAATGCGTTGTTCATCTCGGAACTGGCAAGCCAGAACGGCATCAAGGTTCTGCTGTCGGGTGCCGGGGGAGATGATATTTTCACGGGCTATCGTCGTCATTTCGCGTTGGCGCAAGAGCGTTGGTGGGGCGGAATGCCTCGACCGCTGCGTTCGGTTTTGGCCAGCAGTTCAAACCTGCTTCCTGCATCCTCTCCGCTGTCTCGTCGTCTCGGGAAGGCTTTTCGCTATGCGGACTTGCCTGCTGATGATCGCTTGATCAGTTATTTCCTCTGGCTTGAACCTGAACAGGCGTATGGCCTGTTGGCGCCAGACTTGCGACGCCAGCTGGCGGCCGATGATCTGTTTGCGCCGATGCGAGAAACACTTTCGCGGCTGCCTTCGGATGCCACGCCCCTTGATAAAATGCTCACCCTGGAGTGCAAGCATTTTCTCACCGATCACAATCTCAACTACACCGATAAGATGGGTATGGCGACGGGCGTTGAAGTGCGTGTGCCGCTGCTGGATCTTGACCTGGTCCGCCTGGCTGGCTCACTGCCATCGGATATCAAGCAAAAAGGCCGGGAAGGGAAATGGATTTTCAAGAAGGCCATGGAACCCTATCTGCCTCACGACGTCATCTACCGGCCCAAGACGGGCTTCGGTGTACCGCTTCGCAACTGGTTGCAAGGACGCCTGAAGCCTTTGGTCGATGAGGTGCTTTCTCCTGCATCCCTGCTGAAAAGGGGGATATTCGATCCCAAAGCGGTGGCGCATCTGGTCGAAGCAGATCGTTCAGGCCGGATAGACGCTGCTTATACGTTGTTTGGCATCGTTTGCATGGAACTCTGGTGCAAACAGTATCTGGACGGCGATTTCGCCCTCGACGGTTGAGTGGGCGGCGACGCCACGGCCTTATCCGATGGTAGGATACATAGCTCTATACAAGTTTCTCAGTGATGAGTGAATTTTTAACTTTATTGGTGTGAATGCATGAAGCAGGTTGTTCAGAACATGGCTAGCGGTGAGACGTCATTGGTTAATGCACCCGCTCCCGCCGTTCGTAGTGGCACGCTAAAGATCCATACAACCAATACGCTGATTTCTGCCGGCACGGAACGCATGCTGGTAGGGTTTGGCCGTGCCAACTGGTTGGAAAAAGCTCGCCAGCAACCTGACAAGGTCCGCATGGTTCTGCAAAAGGTTCAGACCGATGGCTTGGCGACAACGGTGGAAGCCGTTCGCTCGAAGCTTGCGCAGCCGTTGCCGCTTGGATACTGCAACGTGGGTGTTGTGGGGGCCGTGGGCAATGATGTGTCCGGGTTCAAGCCGGGCGACCGTGTGGTTTCCAATGGTCCTCATGCCGATATCGTTGTTATTCCCAAGAATCTGTGTGCCTTGATTCCGGACTCGGTCAGCGACGAAGCCGCTTCGTTTACCGTGCTTGCCAGCATCGGCTTGCAGGGCATTCGTCTGGCTCAGCCGACATTGGGGGAAACCTTTGTAGTCACCGGCGTAGGCCTGATCGGACTGATGACGGTCCAGCTCCTGCGGGCTCAAGGCTGCCGGGTACTTGCCGTTGACTTCGATGAGCAAAAGCTGGCATTGGCTCGCAGTTATGGCGCCGAAACCTGCAACCCCGGCAAGGGCGAAGATGTTGTTTCGGCGGGAATGACATTCAGCCGCGGAAGAGGGGTGGATGGCGTCATCATTACGGCGTCGACCAAGTCGTCCGACCCGGTCACCCAGGCGGCACACATGTGCCGTAAGCGTGGGCGCATTGTTCTGGTAGGGGTAACCGGGCTTGAGTTGAGTCGAGCCGACTTCTATGAGAAGGAACTGACATTCCAGGTTTCATGTTCTTACGGGCCCGGGCGCTACGATCCGAGTTACGAAGATCAAGGCAACGACTTCCCGATAGGTTTCGTTCGCTGGACTGAGCAGCGCAACTTCGAAGCCGTCCTGGACATGCTCGCCAGCGGCCAATTGGAGGTCAACTCGTTGATCTCCCATCGGGTTGCATTCGAAGACGCCGCGGATGCCTATCAGACGCTTACGACGGATAATTCGGCGCTGGGCATCATTCTTCAGTACACCTCGGAAGAGACCGAGCGAAACATCAAGGAAGTGGTGCTGGCACCTGGTGCGGTAGCCAGTTTCGACCCGGTCAAACCCGTGGTGGGCTTCATCGGTGCAGGAAACTATGCATCAAGAATGCTGATACCGGCATTCAAGGCCGCAGGGGCTCAGTTCCATACGATTGTGACTGCCGGTGGCATCAACGGTGTAATACACGGCAGCAAGGCCGGATTTGCACAAGCCTCGACTGATATCAGTGCGATGCTTGGCGAGAGCACGATCAACACTGTTGCAATTGTCACCCGGCACGACAGCCATGCCCGTTTTGTCGCGCAAGCGCTGGAGGCGGGTAAACATGTGTTCGTCGAAAAGCCATTGGCAATTGAAGCCCAGGATCTGGCAAAGGTTGAAGAGGCCTATCGAAAGGCTGTCGAACAAGGGCTCAAGCCACATTTGATGGTGGGGTTCAATCGACGCTTTTCGCCGCAGGTGCAAAAGATGAAGGCGTTGCTCTCGGCTGTAAAAGAGCCCAAGTCTTTCATCATGACGATGAATGCCGGAGCGATTCCCGCAAATCACTGGACCCAGGACCCGTCAGTCGGCGGTGGGCGCATTATTGGCGAAGCGTGTCATTTCATCGACCTGATGCGTTTTCTCGCGGGCAGCAAAATTGTTTCGATCCAGGCCCGCAGAATGGGCGATACGCCTGCTGTTGCCATTACGGAAGATAAAGCGGCGATCACCCTGGGGTTTGAGGATGGCTCTTTCGGCACCATCCTCTATCTGGCCAATGGCGCTTCAAGCTTTCCAAAAGAGCGAGTTGAAGTTTTCGCTGCCGGACGCGTCCTGCAACTGGATAACTTCCGCAAGTTGAAGGGTTTCGGCTGGCCGGGCTTCAGCAAGCTGAATCTCTGGAAACAGAACAAGGGGCAAAGCGAGTGCGCTGCAGCTTTCCTGGCAGCGGTGCAAAACGGGGCGGTCACGCCGATCACTTCCGATGAGATTTTCGAAGTGGCGCGCGTGAGCATTGAAGTTGCCCGGATTCTGCGCGAGCAATGAGCCTTCTTCTTGTTAAAGCCAAAACTGCGATAGCTCTCGGTTTTGGCAATCTGGCGCGTGCATTGACGTATCGGCTCGGGGTCAAGACTGGCTTGAACCCGGTCCGACGCCTTCGGGCTGAAATTCCTCAAGGCCCGTTTTTTGCGGAAAGTGCGAGGCAGGCCGGCTCGTTGCCATGTGCGTCCCAATGGGATTCCCAGGTCCGGTATTTCGGGTTCTGGGAGTGCCCGGTATCGGACGCACCCCCTGACTGGCATTTGAATCCGCTGAATGGAGTTCGAGTGCCTGATCCCGGCCGGGAATGGTGGCGGATTCCTGATTTTGATGCCGCTGTCGGTGATATCAAGAATATCTGGGAAGCTTCGCGATTTGACTGGACGTTGGTCTTTGCCCAGAAGTCCTGTGTTCGCGGGTCTTCAGGGACGGCGCAGTTAAACGGTTGGTTGACGGATTGGTGTGTCAACAATCCTCCCTATTGCGGTCCGAACTGGAAGTGCGGTCAGGAGGCGTCCATTCGTGTCCTGCACCTGGCGATGAGTTCGGTCATTGTCGAACAGTTTGCCAACCCGTTGCCGGGGCTTGTGGATCTGGTCCGACTGCACCTCAAGCGTATCGAGCCGACGCTGAGCTATGCGATGGCTCAGGACAATAACCACGGGACTTCCGAGGCGGCTGCACTTTTTGTCGGCGGCAGTTGGTTGACCTCAAGCGGTTGCCCCGAGGGCGAACGCTGGCAGCGATTGGGGCGCAAATGGCTCGAAAACCGGGCCGCTCGGCTGATCGAGCAAGATGGCAGTTTCAGCCAGTACTCCGTCAATTATCATCGGGTGATGCTCGACACATTTTCCATGGTTGAAATCTGGAGAAACAAGCTGGGGCTCCCGGCGTTCTCCGCCACGTTCCAACTCAGGGCTCGCACAGCCGCGCATTGGTTATTTTCGTTGGTCGACGAGCACACTGGAGATGCTCCGAACATTGGCGCAAATGATGGTGCCCGGCTGCTGCCACTGACGGATACGGACTATCGCGACTTCAGGCCTTCGGTCCAGTTGTCCATGGCGTTGTTTGCCGGAAAGAGAGCCTATGAGGCGGCAGGTGAATGGGATTTGCCACTGCAATGGCTGCTGCTGCCCGGCCCATCGGCGGTAGCGGAGCGTCCAGGTAGCCAGCTGTTTGATCAGGGTGGTTATGCATTGTTGCGGCGTGAACAAACCTTCGCTGTATTGCGCTACCCGCGCTTCCGGTTTCGCCCCAGCCAGGCCGATGCCCTGCATGTGGATCTATGGCGTGCAGGCATTAACCTGCTCCGGGATGCAGGTACCTTCAGCTACAACACCTCTGCCCAGTGGCTGAGTTATTTTCCGGGTACCGCCAGCCACAACACCCTTCAATTTGATGGGCGAGACCAGATGCCGAGGCTCAGCCGGTTTCTGTTCGGGGAGTGGTTGCGTACGCGCCAGGTCGAAAGCCTGGTTGAGCAGGCTGGAACAAGCGCCTGCGGCGCCACGTATATCGACGGTAACGGCGTCCGTCATAAGCGGCATGTGAGCCTGAGCGACACCGGCATGCTGGTCAGAGATGAATTTAGCGGATTCAAGGATCGTGCAGTTCTACGCTGGCGTTTGCAGCCGGGGGACTGGCGGCTTGAGGGCGACGTCCTGACCAACGGCTCCCATCGATTGTCGGTTGCAGGCAGCATGCCTATCGTGCGACGAGCGCTCGTCCAGGGTTGGGAGTCTCGTTACTACTTACAAAAAACTGAAGTGCCGGTGCTTGAGGTTGAGGTGACTTCGGCGGGCGTTTTGACTACGGAGTATCACTGGTAGACATGAAAGTCCTTTATTTTCATCAGCATTTTTCTACTCCGAAAGGAACAATCGGAATCCGGTCCTATGAGATGGCCCGTCGTCTGGTTGCGAGAGGGCACCAGGTAACCATGGTCTGTGGCAGCTATGGTGGCGGCGAAACGGGGCTGGAGAGCCCTTTCGTTGGTGGAAAACGCAAAGGTACCGTCGACGGTATCGAGATCATCGAATTTGACCTGGCGTACTCCAACAGCGATGGCCTGTTCGTTCGAGCGCTCAGCTTTTTAAAGTTTGCAGTGCGCAGTATCGGGATTGCGCTAACCGAGCGCTACGATCTGGTTTTCGCGACCACCACGCCATTGACAGCCGGTATCCCCGGGATATTCGCCCGGTGGTTTCGTAATAAGCCGTTTGTATTTGAGGTCCGGGATCTCTGGCCCGAACTGCCGAAAGCGATGGGCGTCATTCGTAATCCATTGATCCTTGCCGCCATGTCTTTTCTTGAGTGGGCGAGTTATCGCTCGGCTCACCGACTCATCGGGTTGTCGCCAGGTATTGTGGATGGCATTGCGCACCGCGGTGTGGCGCGTGACCGAATCGAAATGATCCCAAACGGTTGTGACCTTGATATTTTCAACACGCCTGCTGAGCCATGGTTGCCGGCAGGAGTGGATAAAAGCCATCTGGTAGCGGTCTTCGCGGGTACTCATGGAGTGGCCAACAAGCTGGACGCGGTGCTCGATGCGGCTCGAGAGCTTAAACTGCGAAAGCGCGATGATATCCGGCTGGTTTTGATCGGGCAGGGCAAGCTCAAGCCCGCGCTTCAGAAGCGTGCAGCGGAAGAACAGCTGGACAATGTGATATTTCATGCCCCGGTGAACAAGGCCCGGTTGTCCGGTTTGATGGCCAGCGCGGACCTGGGGCTGCAGATATTGGCAAACGTACCGGCCTTTTACTACGGAACGTCGCCTAACAAGTTTTTCGACTATATCGCGTCAGGGTTGCCTGTTTTAAATAACTACCCGGGCTGGCTCGCCGAGATGATTTCCACCGAGAACTGCGGTTTTGTCGTACCTGCAGATGATGCTGCGCTTTTCGCAGATGCTTTGATACAGGCGGCAGATGACCGTGACGAGCTGCGGGCGAAGGGCGCACGAGGCAGAGAATTGGCGGTCAGAGAGTTTGACCGGCGTAAATTGGCTGACCGGTTTGTAGATTGGCTGGAGGGTGGTGTTAGATGATCAAGCGTGGATTTGATTTATTTGCGTCGTTGCTTGGACTAATTCTGCTTTCGCCGGTCATAGCAATTATTGCCTGGAACATTCGCAAGAAGTTGGGCTCTCCCGTCTTGTTTCGCCAGGTACGACCAGGTCGGAACGGCAAGCCTTTCGAAATGATCAAGTTCCGTACGATGCGAGATGCTCATGATGCAAATGGTGAGCCTTTACCGGACTCCCAGCGCATGACAGCCTTTGGCAGCTTTCTGCGCTCCAGTAGCCTGGATGAATTGCCTGAATTGTGGAATGTGGTCAAGGGCGATATGAGCCTGGTAGGTCCACGACCGTTACTGATGGAATACTTGCCTCTCTACAGCGTCGAGCAATATCGTCGTCATGAGGTTCGCCCTGGCGTCAGCGGTTGGGCGCAGATCAACGGTCGGAACGCAATTGAATGGGAAGAAAAGTTCAAGCTGGATACCTGGTACGTCGACAATCAGTCTTTTTGGCTGGATATGAAGGTGATTTTCCTGACAATCAAGAAAGTTCTGGTGCGTGACGGTATCAGTGCCGAAGGCGAAGCTACCGCGCCGAAGTTCACAGGTTCCAAGCCATGAGCCGCGTTGCCTGGACGGTTCTTGAAATATAGGCGCCTCGCGAACAGCGGATTGAGCGAATTGCAACGGGGCTCGTAGTGACGAGTCTTTCATATTTTCGAATGAAAACTGACGGGTACTGGTTGTGTTGAATTCACCATTTTCTCCTTGGCCTTCTTTTACTGAAGAGGAAGCTGACGCCGTACGTGATGTGATTCTGTCCAATAAGGTCAACTACTGGACCGGTACACAGGGGCGTGAGTTTGAGAAGGAGTTCGCTGCATGGGCGGGCACCGAATACGCCATCGGCCTGGCCAACGGAACGGTTGCCCTGGACCTTGCCTTGAAGGCGTTGGGTATCGGTGCTGGCGATGAAGTGATTGTCACCTCACGCACGTTTCTTGCTTCCGTCTCGAGCATTGTGAATGCCGGGGCTGTTCCGGTTTTCGCCGATGTGGATCGCGATTCGCAAAACTTCAGCGCGCAGACTATCCGCGCTGTACTGACTCCTCGCACCCGGGCCGTAATCTGTGTGCATTTGGCTGGCTGGCCTTGCGATATGGATCCGATCATGGCCCTGGCCGAGGAATTCGACCTTAAAGTGATCGAAGATTGTGCCCAGGCCCATGGCGCCCGTTACAAGGGGCGCCCGGTGGGGTCAATTGGCCATATCTCTGCCTGGTCCTTTTGTCAGGACAAGATCATGACCACAGGTGGCGAGGGCGGAATGGTCACAACCAACGATCGTAAGTTGTGGTCGGACATGTGGTCGTTCAAGGATCATGGCAAAAGCTGGGAAGCTGTCTACGAACGTAACCATCCTCCTGGTTTTCGCTGGTTGCATGAAAGCTTCGGTACGAACTGGAGAATGCTCGAGGTTCAGGCCGTCATCGGTCGGATTCAGCTCAAGCGCATGACCGATTGGCAGGCCAGCCGGCTGGCGAATGCCGGGCAGATATGGGAGTGCGCCAGCCAACTCAAAGGCTTGCGTGTGCCAATCATGCCTGAGGGCAGTGTTCACGCGGCGTATAAGTGCTACGTGTTTGTCGAGCCTCAGGCTCTCAAGGCCGGATGGGATCGTGATCGTATTCTGGCGGAGATTTCGGCACGAGACGTTCCGGTATTTTCCGGTTCCTGCTCCGAGGTCTATCTGGAGAAGGCGTTTGACAATACTGGCTGGCGTCCGGCGAGCCGGTTGCCGGTAGCACGGGAGCTCGGCGAGACAAGTGTAATGTTTCTCGTGCACCCGACGTTGACGCAGCATGAGATCGACAAGACATGCTCGGTGCTCAAGACCGTTATGCAGTTGGCTACCGAAGAGTAATCAGTTAGACAGTCAGGAATGCCCGTCTTTGTTTGCAACGCAGAAGGATTTGAGCTGCGGGCCAGTCAAATGGAATTTTCCATCATCATGGTATGAAGTCCCTTGGAATCATCCATGGTGGTGGCGGATGTACTTTAGGAGTAACAGAGGTGTTTCAAGGCGTTATGGATAAGTTGAGAACCTTATTACTGGGTTTAACGCGGCGGCAGAAACGTGCCTTCCAGGTAGTGACCGACGTTTTTCTTGTCTGGTTTGCCCTTTGGATGGCCTTTGTCGTTCGTTTGGGGATTGATGAGCTGATCAATCCTTTCACTGAATACCTATGGCTATTCCTGAGCGCCACGGTCATCGCTATTCCGCTGTTTGTACGGTTTGGTATGTACCGTGCAGTCATGCGCTATTTTGGAAACGATGCGCTGATCGCAATTATCAAGGCCGTCAGCCTGTCATCGTTGATTCTCGCGCTGGTTGTTTACTGGAGCGGCAACCATCAGTTGTTTGTTCCACGCTCGGTCATCTTCAATTACTGGTGGTTGAGCATGGTCATGATCGGGGGGCTACGCCTCGCGATGCGCCAGTATTTCCTGGGAGATTGGTTCGCGGCTGCGCAACATGTTCCTTTTACCAATCGAGATGATGGACTGCCGAAGGTGGCCATCTATGGTGCGGGGGCAGCCGGTAATCAATTGGTTGCTGCATTGCGCATGGGGAGGCTGTTGCGTCCTGTCGCCTTTATTGATGATGACAGCAGCATTGCCGATCGTGTGATTTCAGGCTTGCATGTCTATAAGCCAAAGCATATCCAGCAGATGGTTGACGTCACCGGTGCCCAGCAGATTCTTCTCGCCATTCCGTCTGCCAATCGTGGGCGCCGCCGGGAGATATTGACCTTCCTGGAGGGGTTCGCACTCCATGTGCAAAGCGTGCCCGGTTTTATGGATTTGGCCAGCGGGCGAGTGAAAGTCGATGATATCCAGGAAGTTGATATTGCTGACTTGTTGGGCCGTGACTCTGTCCCTCCTCAGGACGAGCTGCTTGAACATTGCATCAAGGAGCAGTCGGTTCTTATAACCGGGGCGGGCGGTTCAATCGGGTCTGAGCTTTGCCGGCAGATTCTCACGCTGCAACCCACGACACTGCTGTTGTATGAGCATAGCGAGTTCAATCTCTACAGCATCCTGCAAGAGCTTGAGCAGCGAATCGTGCGTGAGTCGCTTTCAGTTAAGTTATTGCCAATCCTGGGTTCTGTGCGCAATCAGGAAAAGCTCTTTGACGTCATGAAAACCTGGCGCGTGAACACGGTCTACCATGCGGCGGCTTACAAGCATGTACCGATGGTCGAGCATAATATTGCTGAAGGCGTGCTGAATAATGTGATGGGCACGCTGAGCGCCGCGCAAGCCTCTTTACGCGCCAATGTGGCGAACTTCGTGCTGATTTCTACTGATAAGGCAGTGCGTCCCACCAATGTAATGGGAAGCACCAAGCGTCTCGCAGAAATGACACTGCAGGCGCTCAGCAGTGAAATTGCTCCGGTGCTATTCGGTGAGACTTCGAATGTTTCCCGTGTGAACAAGACCCGCTTTACCATGGTGCGGTTCGGCAATGTGCTGGGCTCATCAGGATCAGTGATCCCGTTGTTCCACAAGCAAATCAAATCCGGTGGCCCGCTGACGGTTACGCACCCCAAGATTACCCGGTATTTCATGAGCATCCCTGAAGCCGCTCAATTGGTTATCCAGGCGGGCTCCATGGGGCTGGGCGGTGACGTATTTGTTCTGGATATGGGCGAGCCGGTGAAAATCGTCGAGCTGGCCGAGAAGATGGTGCACCTTTCCGGCTTGAGTATTCGCTCTGATAAAAATCTTCAAGGTGACATCTCCATTGAGTTTACGGGGCTGCGTCCCGGCGAAAAACTTTATGAGGAACTGTTGATCGGCGACAACGTAGTCACGACGCCGCACCCGATGATTATGAGTGCCAATGAAGACTACTTGCCCTGGGAGGTGTTGAAGGGCCGATTAACGGAGCTGCTCAGCGCCGTGGAACAGGATGACTACACGCGTGTGCGTCAGTTGCTGCGCGAAACGGTCAGCGGCTATTCCCCGGACGGTGAAATCGTCGACTGGATCTACCAGCAGCGTCGTCTTGAGCCCTGAGCTCACACCCTGTAACTCACCCATTTTTGACTCTCCCCAAACATCGCCTAAGTTTGAAAAGCAGCTTCGGAAAAGCTGCTTTTCCCTTATCGATGTCATGGAGTGTCACCTATGCGTAAAGCTTATTTCTCATCCTTTGTCTTTGCCTTTCTTGCCAGCCTCTCCCTAGCCACTACTGCCGCACCTTCCACCAAACCCGAAACGCCAACCTCCATTTCCACACAAATGACCAAGGTCGACCACACCACCAAGGTCAGCCTCAACTCCGCAGACGCCGAAACCCTGCGCCGGGACCTCTTCGGCATTGGCGCAGCCAAAGCCAAGGCCATCGTCGCTTACCGCGAAACCAACGGGCCCTTCACTGCGATAGATGAGTTGCTGGAAGTAAAAGGTATCGGCAAGGCATTGCTGGAGAAGAACCGCGACAGGCTTGAGGTCAATTGAACATCTGAAAAGCAGGCGAGGAGGCCGGTCATTGACCGGCTTTCTTCTGGCCGCAGAACCCCACTTTCAAGCTCCCCCGCACCACATCAAGAATCCGCGTGGCCAACTCGGCGCTCTCCACACTTCTTGCCAACACCAACGCTCCCACCAGCGTTGACATCAGCACAAGGCCCTGTTCGCGGGCATTCGGGCTCTCGAGGGCGGCTTCGACCTGCTTGAGCCGGGCGTTAAGCACCTCATCCGTCGTCCTGCTGTTCTGCCCGCGCAACCCCAGCTCGGAAGACATCGTGGGCAGCGGGCACCCCTCATGGGGTGATGTCTGATGCCATTGCGACAGGTAACTATCAATGAACGCGTCCAACGGTCGCTGTTGGCTGAACAGCTTTTTGCAATGTTCATCCAGTTGAGCCGCGGCCTCTTGCAACGCCTTTTCCACCAACTCGTCCTTTGACCTGAAGTGCGCGTAAAACCCGCCATGCGTCAGGTTCAGCGACTTCATCAGCGGCTGCAGGCCGGTAGCGCCAATGCCGTCACGGCGAAAGCGTACCGAGGCCTCCTTGATGATGCGCCGGTGGGTTTGGGCTTTGTGGTCTTGTGAATAGCGCATGGGAAGGCCTCCGAAACATCAGGCCATATTAACCAAGCTTGGCGGGGCATACGCGGGTGTTTACAAAATTGTGCGGCTCAACGGGGAGCCGCTTCAGCCTCAACGATCCTGCGCATCCTTGGCGTCCGCCTGGGCATTGCGTTCTGCCACGCGCTTACGTTGTTCATCAGTCAATTCAACCTTGTTGGCGCTGTCTCGCAGCATCAACAAACCACCGACGATCGAACCGATCGCGACCACTAAAATCAACCAGGCATACCACGGCATAGGGCTCTCCTTGAGGCAGCAAACCGTGGGGAAATTTCCCACGGTAATGACTGCTTTGAGTAACGGGCTTTCTTAGTAGTTCATTGTAGGCCCGTTCTGCCCCGGTAGCCTTACAGCCCGGTCAACATAGCGTCCGCCGGTGCATCGGCGCGGTCTTGCGCGGTCAGTTGGAAGTACACAAAACCCACCACCATGAAGCCCAGGAAGATCAGCCCGATCAGCGCGTTGAACCACGCCATCGCCACCAGGCAGACCACGGCCAGTACCAGCGCAATCCCCGGCACGATTGGATAGCCCGGGGCGCGGAAGGTCCGCTCCAGCAGTGGCTCGGTCTTGCGCAGTTTGAACAGGCTGAGCATGCTCATGATGTACATGACGATGGCACCGAACACCGCCATGGTGATCATCGCGGCGGTCAGGGTCATGCCGCCCAGGTTGATCAGCCCGTCGCTGTAGATGGCGGCGATGCCGACGATGCCGCCGGCGATGATTGCCCGGTGCGGCGTCTGGAAGCGCGACAGTTTGGCGAGGAAGGAGGGCAGGTAGCCCGCGCGCGCCAGGGCGAAGAATTGGCGGGAGTAACCCAGGATGATCCCGTGGAAGCTGGCCACCAGGCCGAACAGGCCGATCCACACCAGCATGTGCAGCCAGCCCGAGCTGTCGCCGACCACGGTTTTCATCGCCTGGGGCAGCGGGTCGTTGATGTTCGACAGGGTGCGCCAGTCACCCACGCCACCGGCAAAGAACATCACGCCCATGGCCAGAATCACCAGGGTGAGGATGCCGCTGATGTAGGCCTTTGGAATAGTGCGCTTGGGATCTTTCGCCTCTTCGGCAGCCATGGCGGCGCCTTCGATGGCGAGGAAGAACCAGATGGCAAATGGTATGGCCGCAAACATTCCGGCGATCGCCGGTGCGCCGAAGGTGTCGGAGCCGGCCCAGCCGTTGAGGGCGAAGTTGCTGAAGCTGAAGGCGGGAGCGACCACGCCCATGAACACCAGCAACTCGGCCACGGCAAGCACGCAGACCACCAATTCAAAGGTGGCGGCGAGCTTCACCCCGAGGATGTTCAGGCCCATGAACACAATGTAGGCGCCGACGGCCGCATGTTTCGGATCGAGGGCCGGAAACTGCACGTTCAGGTATGCGCCGATGGCCAGGGCGATCGCGGGTGGGGCGAAGACGAACTCGATCAGCGTCGCCAACCCGGCAATCAAGCCACCTTTCTCGCCAAACGCCCGGCGGCTGTAGGCAAACGGGCCGCCAGCGTGAGGAATCGCGGTGGTCAGCTCGGTGAAACTGAATATAAAGCAGGTGTACATGGCGGCGACCATTAACGAGGTCACCAGGAAGCCCAATGTTCCCGCCACGCCCCAGCCATAACTCCAGCCGAAATACTCTCCGGAAATCACCAGCCCGACTGCGATGCCCCACAAATGCAGAGTGCCCAAGGTGGGTTTGAGTTGTGTGTTCATCGTGTAGCGCTCCCTGAACGGTTTGGAATGTTTCAGGGCATTGCAGCGGACATGCCATTAACCAAAGCCGTGTCGTAAAGGCGCCGAACTGTCGCCGAGGGAACGGTTTGGCGTTTGAATCATTTCAAGCGCTGCACCAGATAAGGGCGTTGGTGTCTGGTCTGACGCTATCGCGGGCAAGCCCGGCTCCCACATTTGAAGTGCATACCCCCCGTAAACCCCGCATAAACCCACTCTTTACGCCGTCTTTACGCCCCACCCATACCGTCGCTCTCGTTCCTTTACGCCACTCCTGCGGACAATCCTCCTACACGCGGCAGTCGCCGCACGACGGAGAAACTTCCATGAGCGTTCTGGACGGGGTGTCACTGCTGTTGGCTGTGGCGCTGTTCATTTATCTGCTGGTTGCGCTGTTACGCGCGGATCGGAACTAGGAGCAGGCTATGCACAGTTATGACTATTGGCTGATCATCGCCTTCTTTGCCTTGGTGCTGATTCCGGCACCGGCCCTGGGGCGGTTCTACTACAAGGTAATGGAAGGGCAGCGAACCTGGCTCACGCCGGTGTTCGGCCCGGTCGAGCGCGTGTGCTATCGCCTTTCGGGTGTCGATGCAGACCAGGAACAGAGCTGGCAGAAATACGCGCTGGCGTTGCTGGCGTTCAACCTTGCCGGTTTCGTGCTGCTGTTCGCGATCCTGCTGTTCCAGGAATACCTGCCGCTGAACCCGCAGAAATTGCCGGGTCAGGAATGGACCCTGGCGTTCAACACCGCCATCAGTTTCATGACCAACACCAACTGGCAGAACTACAGCGGTGAAGCGTCCCTGAGCTACCTCAGTCAGATGGTCGGCCTCACCGTGCAGAACTTCGTCAGTGCCGCCACCGGCCTCGCCGTACTGGTCGCGTTGTGCCGTGGGATCGGTCGCAAATCCACCAAGACTTTGGGCAACTTCTGGGTCGACATGACTCGCGCCACGCTCTACGGCCTGTTGCCGTTGTGCCTGGTGTTCGCGTTGTTCCTGGTCTGGCAGGGCGTGCCACAAACCTTCGCTCACTATGTGAACGCGGTCACCATGCAGGGCGTTGACCAGGTCATCCCACTGGGCCCGGCTGCCAGCCAGATTGCGATCAAGCAACTGGGCACCAACGGTGGTGGCTTCTTCGGCGTCAACTCGGCGCATCCGTTCGAAGACCCGACTGCCTGGGCCAACCTGTTTGAGCTGGGCGCGATCATCCTGATTCCGGTGGCGCTGGTGTTCACCTTTGGCCACTACGTGAAAGACCTGCGTCAGAGCCGGGCGATCCTCGGTTGCATGCTGGCCCTGTTCATCATCGGCGGCGCAACCGCCATGTGGGCCGAATACCAGCCCAACCCGGCGCTGAACAACCCGGCGGTTGAACAGGCCGCGCCGCAGGAAGGTAAGGAAGCGCGCTTCGGCACCACTGGCACCGTGTTGTGGTCGGTGGCTACCACCGCCGCGTCCAACGGTTCGGTCAACGGTATGCAAGACAGCCTCAACCCCCTGAGCGGGATGGTGTCGCTGGTCAACATGATGGTCGGCGAAGTGATCTTCGGCGGCGTCGGTGCCGGCATGTACGGCATGTTGCTCAACGTGTTGATCGCGGTGTTCCTCGCCGGTTTGATGATTGGCCGTACACCGGAATACCTCGGCAAGAAACTCCAGGCCAAGGAAGTGCAGTTGCTGGTGGTGACCTTGCTGGTGATGCCGGTCGGCACCCTGGTACTCGGTGCCATCGCCGCCAGCCTGCCTGGCCCGGCCGGTGCCATCAGTAACCCTGGCCCCCACGGTTTCAGCCAGTTGCTGTACGCCTACACCTCGGCCAGTGCCAACAACGGTTCGGCGTTCGGCGGCTTCAGTGCCAACACCGCGTTCCACAACCTGATGTTGAGCCTGTCGATGTTGCTTGGTCGCTTCGGTTACATCCTCCCGGTACTGGCCCTGGCCGGCAGCCTGGCGATGAAGAAGACCGCACCGATTGGCCAGAACAGCTTCCCGACCCACGGCCCGCTGTTCGTGACCCTGTTGACCGTGACCATTTTGCTGGTGGGCGGCCTGACCTTCCTGCCGACGCTGGCACTTGGGCCTATCGCTGAACATCTGAGCATGGGCTTCTAAGGGGATATGAAAATGAATATGCCTGCAAAAAACGCGGCTCCCGTGAAAACCCAGGAGCCAGCCAAGACCGCAATGTCGGCCCTGTGGCGCCCGGCGCTGGTCCAGGCGTTCGTCAAGCTGGACCCGCGCCAGCTGCAACGCTCGCCGGTGATGCTGGTGGTCGAACTGACCGCGATCCTCACCACCATCCTGTGCTTTGTGCCGGAGGTGGCCGTACCGACCTACGTCTCCGTGCAAATCGCCGTGTGGCTGTGGTTCACCGTGCTGTTTGCCAACTTCGCCGAAGCCTTGGCTGAAGGCCGCGGCAAGGCCCGCGCCGACAGCCTCAAGGCCGGCAGCGAGGGCCTCAGCGCCCGCCGCAAGGAAGCCGACGGCAGCTTCAAGGTCGTGCCGGCCACCAGCCTGCGCAAAGGTGATGTGGTACGCGTGGTCGCCGGGGAAATGATCCCGGGTGACGGCGAAGTCATCGAAGGGATTGCCGCGGTCAACGAAGCGGCCATCACCGGTGAATCGGCCCCGGTTATCCGTGAATCCGGCGGCGACCGCTCGGCCGTCACCGGCAACACCCGCCTGGTCTCGGACTGGTTGATGATCCGCATCACCGCCAACCCGGGCGAGTCGACCCTGGACCGCATGATCGCCCTGGTGGAAGGCGCCAAGCGCCAGAAAACCCCCAACGAAATCGCGCTGGACATCCTGCTGATCGGCCTGACGCTGATCTTCCTGCTGGTGGTGGTGACCCTGCAGCCGTTCGCCCACTTCGCCAATGGCAACCTGCCGCTGGTGTTTCTGGTGGCGCTGCTGGTGACGCTGATCCCGACCACCATCGGCGGCCTGTTGTCGGCCATCGGTATTGCCGGCATGGACCGCCTGGTGCGCCTCAACGTGATCGCCAAATCCGGTCGCGCGGTGGAAGCGGCGGGGGACGTGCACGTGCTGTTGCTGGACAAGACCGGCACCATCACCTTCGGTAACCGTCGCTGCACCAACGTGATCGCCGCGCCGGGTGTCAGCGGCAAGGAACTGGCCGAGGGCGCGCTGCTGGCATCCCTGGCGGACGACACGGCCGAAGGTAAGTCCATCGTCGAATACCTGCGCGGCCAGCACCCGCAAGCCGAGCCGTCGACGGATGAGCTGACCTCGGTACCGTTCAGCGCGGAAACCCGCCTGTCCGGCGTCGACTACCAGGGCCGTGTGTTCCGTAAGGGCGCCGTGGATTCGCTGTTGGCGTTCATTGGCCTGCAACGCCGCGACCTGCAACCGGCGCTGTCGCGGGAAATCGACAAGATCGCCCAGAGCGGCGGCACGCCATTGCTGGTGTGTGCCGACGGCAAGTTGCTCGGCGCGATTCACCTCAAGGACGTGGTCAAGCCCGGCATCCGCGAACGGTTTGCCGAGCTGCGCAAGCTGGGGATTCGCACGGTGATGGTGACCGGCGACAACCCGCTGACCGCCGCCGCGA
>NZ_JACARK010000887.1:0-675 GCF_013386655.1 Pseudomonas sp. K5002
GTCCGATGCAGGGCACGGTGCTGAGCATTAGCGGGGTGTTGCTGCGGGCCAGCGTGGCGGGCGCGAGCATCGGTGAGCTATGCCACCTGCGCGACCCGGTCAGTGGTCGCAGCCTCAGCGCCGAAGTGATCGGTTTTGATGGCGACGAAGCGATCCTGTCGCCCATCGGTTCCATGGAAGGCCTGTCGACCCGCACGCAAATCACTGCCACCGGCGAAAGCCTGGGTGTGGCCGTGGGCGATGCGCAATTGGGGCGAGTGATCAGCCCCATGGGCGAGTTTCTCGACGGTGACGGTGTACCGCCAACCCTGAACCTGCAGACCTACCCCTTGCATGCCGAGCCACCGGCCCCGTTCTCCCGGCAATTGATCGTGCGCTCCATGGCGTTGGGCATCCGCTCCATCGACGGCTTGCTGACCCTCGCCCAGGGCCAGCGCATGGGCATCTTCGGCGAGCCCGGTGTGGGCAAATCCTCCTTGTTGGCGAGCATCATCCGCAACAGCGAGGCCGATGTGATTGTCATCGGTTTGATCGGCGAGCGGGGCAGGGAAGTGCGCGAACTGCTGGATGTGCAACTGGACGCCACGGCCCGCGCACGCACCGTTGCTGTCGTCGCCACCTCCGACCGCCCGGCCGCCGAGCGGGTGCGCGCGGCATTAGTCGACAACACACTGG
>NZ_JACARK010000888.1:0-8664 GCF_013386655.1 Pseudomonas sp. K5002
GTGAAGAACTGGGCGGGCTGGATGGCTTTGGCCGGTCACTGGCCGAAGGTGCGCAATTGACCTATTCGGGCGTGGGCGGTGCGATGCAGGTGTTGTCCGCCGGGCAATTGCCGAAGCTGGATTCCAAGGCGCCACTGGAGGTGATCCTCGGGGCGCAGATCGGTCAGTTTGGCGGGCAGAGTCTGTTTGATGTGTTCAACAGCGAGTGGACCCTCGACAGCCGTGCCGACCGCATGGGCATGCGCTTGCTGGGTACGCCGCTGGAGTATCAGGGGCCGTCGCTGATCTCGGAAGGCATCCCGCTGGGGGCGATCCAGGTGCCGCCGGACGGGCAGCCGATTGTGTTGCTCAATGACCGGCAGACCATTGGCGGCTACCCACGATTGGGCGCGTTGACGCCATTGGCGTTGGCGCGGCTGGCGCAGTGCTTGCCGGGGGAGAAGGTGAGGTTGGCGCCGGTGGTGCAGGAGACGGCGCATCGCCAGCAAGTGGAGTATTTGCAGTACCTTGCCAGAAACTAAAGACCGCCGCAGGACAAAATGTGGGAGCGGGCTTGCTCGCGAAGGCGGTGTATCAGCCAATATATTCGGTGACTGACACTGCGCTTTCGCGAGCAAGCCCGCTCCCACATTTGATCGTGGTTGTCTGGGAAACAACTTACTTCGACAAAAAGCGCATCCCTTCCTCAAGCCCGCGCAACGTCAACGGAAACATCTGGTCCTCGATCAAATCCCGGACAATCCCGGTGGACGCCGTATAGCCCCAGGTATCTTTCGGGTACGGATTAATCCAGATCAGCTTCTTGTACTTCTCCATGAACCGCTGCATCCACACATACCCGGGCTCTTCATTCCAGTGCTCGACGCTGCCGCCGGCCTGGGTGATTTCATACGGCGCCATGGCCGCATCGCCGATAAAGATCACTTTGTAGTCGGCACTGTACTTGTGCAGCAAATCCTGGGTCGAGGTGCGTTCCGAGCCCCGGCGCATGTTGTTCTTCCACACCGATTCATAAATGAAATTGTGGAAGTAGAAATACTCCAGGTGCTTGAACTCGGTCTTGCACGCCGAGAACAACTCTTCGCAAGTCTTCACATGGGCATCCATCGAGCCGCCGATGTCGAACAGCAGCAACAGCTTGATGGTGTTGCGCCGCTCCGGGCGCATCTGGATATTCAGCAGCCCGGCATCGCGGGCCGTATGGTCGATGGTGCCGTCAATGTCGAGCTCTTCCGCCGCACCCTGGCGTGCGAACTTGCGCAGGCGGCGCAGGGCGATCTTGATGTTGCGCGTGCCCAGTTCCACCGAATCATCGAGGTTCTTGTACTCGCGCTGGTCCCAGACCTTGACCGCCTTGCCCTGGCGCTTGCCGGCATCCCCCACGCGTATGCCTTCGGGGTTGAAGCCGCCAGAGCCGAAGGGGCTGGTACCGCCGGTGCCGATCCACTTGTTGCCGCCGGCGTGGCGTTCTTTCTGTTCTTCGAGACGTTTCTTGAATTCTTCGATGAGCTTGTCGAGGCCGCCGAGGGACTGGATCTGTGCGCGCTCTTCGTCGGTCAGCGAGCGTTCGAATTCCTTGCGCAGCCAGTCTTCGGGGATCAGCGCCTGCAGGTGATCGTCGAGTTTTTCCAGGCCGTCGAAGTAGGCGCCGAAGGCCCGGTCGAACTTGTCGAAATGCCGTTCGTCCTTCACCAGGATCGCCCGGGCCAGGTAGTAGAACTCGTCCATGTCGGCGAAGGTCACGCGCTGTTTCAGCGCGTTGATCAGGTCCAGCAGCTCACGCACCGACACCGGCACCTTGGCTGCACGCATTTCATTGAACAGGTTGAGCAGCATGGCAATCGCCCTTATCGGTTACCGCGACGGCTCATGAACGCCAGGCGTTCCAGCAACTGCACGTCCTGCTCGTTCTTCACCAGGGCACCGGCCAGGGGCGGGATGGCCTTGGTGGGGTCGCGCTCGCGCAGTACCGCTTCGCCGATGTTGTCGGCCATCAGCAGTTTCAGCCAGTCCACCAGTTCGGAGGTGGACGGTTTTTTCTTCAGGCCCGGTACTTTGCGCACGTCAAAGAATACGTCGAGGGCTTCGCTGACCAGGTCTTTCTTGATGTCCGGGTAGTGCACGTCGACGATCTTTTGCAGAGTGGTGCGGTCCGGGAAGGCGATGTAGTGGAAAAAGCAGCGGCGCAGGAACGCGTCCGGCAGCTCTTTTTCGTTGTTGGAGGTAATGATGATGATCGGGCGCTTCTTGGCCTTGATGGTCTCGTCGATTTCGTAGACGTAGAACTCCATCTTGTCGAGTTCTTGCAGCAGGTCGTTGGGGAACTCGATGTCGGCCTTGTCGATTTCGTCGATCAGCAGGATGACCCGCTCCTCGGACTCGAAGGCTTCCCAGAGCTTGCCCTTTTTCAGGTAGTTGCGTACGTCGTGCACCTTGTCCACGCCCAGTTGCGAGTCTCGCAGGCGGCTCACCGCGTCGTACTCGTACAGGCCCTGGTGCGCCTTGGTGGTGGACTTGATGTGCCAGGTGATCAGCTTGGCGCCAAAGGATTCGGCCAGTTGCTCGGCGAGCATGGTCTTGCCGGTGCCCGGTTCGCCCTTGACCAGCAGTGGCCGCTCCAAGGTGATGGCGGCGTTGACGGCCAGTTTCAGGTCATCGGTGGCAACGTAGGCCTGGGTGCCTTCGAACTTCATCTATCAATCCTCGAACGTGACGCCGAACGGTGCAGGACCGAAGCGGGCGAGTAATCAGCTTGGCCCGACTATACCGCGCAGCCCCGGCGACTGTGAACGCAGACGGGCTATTCAGTCTCTGAATGGGCAGTCACGTTGAAGATCAATCTGTCGAGGGCTTGGGTTGTTCATAGCGGGCGTTGAAGGCCTGGACAAAACCATTGCGCAAAATCTGCAAAAACGCCTGGAACGCGCTGATATCTTGCTGGTGCACGTTGCCGCTGAGCTCCACGCGGGTGGCGAACTGGTTTTTCTGCTGGTTCTTCAGCACGGTTTCGCTGACGCCAACCACCGCCTCCCAGATCGACCGAAAGATGCCCTTGTCCTTGTTCTCGACATCCTGCTGCCAGTTGAACACTTCGACATTGCGCAGCAAAGGCTTGATGTAGCCGGTCAGCTGGCCTTTTTCGGCCTGGGCTTCCACCACCAGGTCGCCGGTGCCGGCATTGAAGTCGAACTTGCCGTAGGCCGAGGCGAAGTCATTCATGCGCTTGAGTTCGATATCCCGGGCCCGGAAGCGGAATTCGAAGTTTTCGAAATTGCTCAAGGGGTCGAACGTCGCCGTGGCTTCCAGCGGCGCCTGGCCCAAAAACAGCGCCTTGCCGTCGAAACGTGCGTCGCGCTGGCCTTTGACATCCACCACGTTGGTCAGGTTGTAGAAGCTGGCGTTGACCTGGGTCGCGTACATATTGACCGGCGGTTTCGAACTGAAGTTATGGAACGCGATCTTTCCGTCGTCGATGCGTACCTCGTTGAGGGTGATCGGCAACAGTTTGCTCAGTTGTGCCCGCCAGTCGGTGCCCTGACCGGTCTGGGACGCCTGTTTGTTGGTGCCGCCGTCGACGAAGTTCAGCTCCGGCTTGATGAACTGTGCCTCGGCCACCACTGCGTGGTCGTACCACAGCGAATGCCAGCTGACCGACAGGTCGATCACCGGCGCCTTGACGAACGGTACCGGCACCTTGCCGTCGACCTTGACGATCTGCAGGCCGTTGATCCGATAGGCGCCGCGCCACAGTGCGAGGTCGACATCGGTGACCTGGCCGCGGTAATCGCCCATGTCGGCGAGTTTGTCATTCAGGTAATTGCGCACCAGATAGGGCAGGGCGATATCCAGGACGACCAGCAGTACCACGACCCCGACGAGGGTCCAGAGCGGCCAACTGTAGCGACGTTTCATAGGAAAATTCTCCATCCGTGTAGGCGATTGACTGCTGGCGCCGCCGGACGTTCGCTTGACTGGACGCCTTGCAGCACGAGGCATACCCTTGGGGCCTTCCTGAAATTGCCTTAAGGACCCGTCATGAGCCGCATTTTTGCAGACAACGCGCACTCCATCGGTAACACGCCCCTGGTTCAGATCAACCGTATCGCGCCGCGTGGCGTGACTATCCTGGCCAAGATCGAAGGGCGTAACCCGGGGTATTCGGTGAAGTGCCGGATTGGCGCAAACATGATCTGGGATGCCGAAGGCAGCGGCAAACTCAAGCCGGGCATGACCATTGTCGAGCCGACTTCCGGCAACACCGGGATCGGCCTGGCATTTGTTGCCGCCGCCCGTGGTTACAAGCTGTTGCTGACCATGCCCGCCTCCATGAGCATCGAGCGCCGCAAGGTGCTCAAGGCCCTCGGCGCCGAACTGGTGTTGACCGAGCCGGCCAAGGGCATGAAGGGCGCGATTGAAAAAGCCGGCGAAATCCTTGCCAGCGACCCGGCCAAGTACTTTATGCCGGCCCAGTTCGAAAACCCGGCCAACCCGGCGATCCACGAGAAAACCACCGGTCCGGAAATCTGGAATGACACTGATGGCGCGGTGGACGTGCTGGTAGCGGGCGTGGGCACTGGCGGCACCATCACCGGGGTGTCGCGCTATATCAAGAACATCCAGGGCAAGCCGATCCTGTCGGTGGCGGTGGAGCCGATCAGTTCGCCGGTGATTACCCAGGCGCTGGCCGGTGAAGAGATCAAGCCCAGCCCCCACAAGATCCAGGGTATCGGCGCCGGTTTTGTGCCGAAGAACCTCGACCTGTCGATGGTCGACCGGGTCGAACTGGTCAGCGACGAAGAATCCAAGACCATGGCGTTGCGCCTGATGCAGGAGGAGGGGATTCTGTGTGGTATCTCCTGCGGCGCGGCGATGGCCGTGGCGGTGCGACTGGCGGAGAAGCCGGAAATGCAGGGCAAGACCATCGTCGTGGTGCTGCCGGACTCCGGTGAACGCTACCTGTCGAGCATGCTGTTCGCCGATTTGTTCACCGATCAGGAAAACCAGGCTTGATTCAAATCAGCGCGATGGCGTGGCCCTTATGCATAATTGGCCCGTTATCGCGCACCGCTAGATGCTGATTGTTGGAGTGCGCGGGTTTTTCCCGAGGCCCGGAGTGTTTATCATGGCCGGCTGCTACGTCTGGTTTCCCCTTAACGGGAGGCTAATGGCCAGACGCCTATTTCCAGGAGTTGCTGCATGACCTTTTCTTTGGCCGCCAAACTGTCGGTGTTGCTGCTGTTTATCGGCAGCACGCTGTATGTGCATTTGCGTGGCAAGGCCCGTTTGCCGATGTTGCGTCAGTTCGTCAACCATTCAGCGCTGTTCGCCCCGTACAACGCCTTGATGTACATCTTCTCCGCCGTGCCGTCCAAGCCGTACCTGGACCGCAGCAAGTTCCCGGAGCTGGACGTGCTCAAGGACAACTGGGAAGTGATTCGCGAAGAGGCCATGCACCTGTTCGACGAGGGCTACATCCGCGCCGCGGAGAAGAACAACGACGCCGGTTTCGGCTCGTTCTTCAAGAAGGGCTGGAAGCGTTTCTACCTCAAGTGGTACGACAAACCGTTGCCGTCGGCTGAACTGCTGTGCCCGAAAACCGTGGCCCTGGTCAGCAGTATTCCCAACGTCAAGGGCGCGATGTTCGCCCTGTTGCCAGGTGGCAGCCACCTCAACCCGCATCGCGACCCGTTTGCCGGTTCGCTGCGTTATCACCTGGGGCTGTCCACGCCGAACTCCGATGACTGCCGTATTTTCGTCGACGGCCAGGTGTACGCCTGGCGCGACGGTGAAGACGTAATGTTCGACGAGACCTACGTGCACTGGGTGAAGAACGAAACCGAGCACACCCGGGTGATCCTGTTCTGCGACATCGAACGCCCGCTGAGCAACCGCCTTATGACCCGCATCAACCGTTGGGTCAGCGCGCAACTGGGGCGCGCCACCGCACCGCAGAACCTGGATGACGAACGCGTTGGCGGGATCAACCAGGCGTATGCCTGGAGCAAGCGCTTCAGCGACAGCTTCAGTGGCGTGGTCAAGCAGTGGAAGCGCAAGCATCCGAAGGCTTATCGCATCCTGCGGCCAGTGCTGGCGGTGGTGGTGCTGACGGCGCTGGGGTATTGGTTATTTGGTTAAGGCGTTTGCAGGCACGAAAAAACCGCTCCGATGAGCGGTTTTTTTATGAGTTGGATTTGTACGGGCGAAGTTATTGCAAAGCATGTCCCCAGCTGGTTATAGTCGGCCGCAGGTGTTTCCAGACACCTTGTTCATCCCTTCATAAAAGATCAGCACATGCCAGCTTCCCTGCGCATAGCGGTAGTCGATTCAGCGGTCAACGCTGCGGTCGTGCCGTGCGGGAGCCAGCAGCCTGCGCAGATCAGTCACTACCCCCCACCTGTCAGTAGCACGCCGGTGTACGCAGTCGTATCACCGCCGGGTGTTGGCATTTCGGGCTGATCAGCTGATGGCTGTTCCCCTGTGCCCGCCTGAAAAAACCTACTGAATTTCAGCTGTTGCTGAGTTGGCTTTTTGCCTGATCACAGGTGGTATCCATGTCTGTTCTTTCGAAACAATCCGTGGCCGCGGCGGCCTCGACGAGCCTGTTTGTCTTGCTGTGGAGCAGCGGGGCGATTTTCTCCAAATGGGGCCTGGCCCACGCTTCACCCTTTGCGTTTCTGCTGATCCGTTTCGCCATCGCCCTGGCGGGGTTGGTGATACTGGTACCGATCCTCAAGCTGAAGTTGCCGCGTCCCGGCAAGCCGATGCTTTACGCGGCGGCTACCGGGCTGGTGCTGTTGGGGGCCTACCAGATTTTCTATCTGCTGGCCCTGGACCTCAAAGTCACGCCCGGCATGATGGCAACCATCATGGGCGTGCAGCCGATCCTGACCGTGGTGTTGATGGAGCGCCGGCGCTCCTGGAGCCGGATGTTCGGCCTCGCGCTGGGATTGGCGGGGTTGATCATGGTGGTGTACCAGGGCATCGGGATGTCCGGCATGTCCCTGGCAGGCATGCTTTTTGGCCTGTTGGCCCTGGCCAGCATGACCTTTGGTTCGATCATGCAGAAGCGCATCACCGATAACCCGTTGGGCACGTTGCCTGTGCAATACCTGGCCGGCTTGCTGTTGTGCTCGGTGTTTGTGCCGTTCCAGCCGTTCCACTTTGAACACAACACCGGCTTTTTCGTGCCGGTGCTGTGGATGGGGCTGGTGGTGTCATTGCTGGCGACGCTGTTGCTGTACCGGCTGATTGCCCGGGGCAACCTGGTGAATGTCACCAGCTTGTTCTACCTGGTGCCCGCGGTGACGGCGGTGATGGACTACCTGATCTTCGGCAACAAGCTGGCAATGTTGAGCTTGCTGGGGATGGGCTTGATCATCGTCGGATTGGCTTTTGTGTTCCGTAAGGGCTGATAAAACCAACGCTGTAGGAGACAAAAAGCTCCTACAGCTTGCGGGCCAATTTCCCCGGCCGAAGCACCAGCCACAACGCCCCTGCAATCAACAACCCGCCATACAGATGCGCCATGGACAACGGCTCATCCAGCAGCAACGCGCCCCACAACACCCCGAATGGCGGAATCATGAAGGTCACGGTCATCGACTTCACCGGGCCGATGGACGTCAGCAAGCGGAAGTACAGGATGTAGGCAAACGCCGTGCATACCAGCCCCAACCCCAGCAGCGACAACCAAACAGGCCAGCCACCCCAGCTGACCGGTGGATGGCTGATGGCACTCCAGGCAAACAGCGGCAGCAGGAACAGCGTGGCCCCGAGCATGCTGCCCAGGGCCGCCAGGCGACTGTCCAGCCCGCCCTGTTGATCGAGCCAGCGGCGTGCCAAAAAGCCGGCAAAGCCATAGCAGGTGGTCGCCAACAGGCATGCCAGCGCACCCATCAACAATTCCATGTCGAAGGCCACCGGCCCGGCGCGGGTCAGGATGCCAACGCCGAACAGGCCCAGGCATACCCCGGCGATTTTCGATGGCGTGAGGCGCTCACTGAAGAACAACCCGCCAATCAGCACGCCCATCAGTGGCGTCGTGGCATTGAAGATCGCCGAGTAACCGGCCGGCAGCACTTGGGCCGCCACTGAATACATGGTCGCGGGAATGCCCGAGTTGATCACCCCGAGCAACAGGACCGTCTTGAACTTGCCCTGGAAATCCCAACTCACCCGCATCATGGCGAGGATCAGCAGCAGGCCGGTGGCAGCAATCGACACCCGGAAAAACGCGGTAGGAAGGGTGCCGATTTCCGGCGCGATAATTCGCATGAACAAAAAACTCGCGCCCCAGATAGCGGCCAGCACCAACAGGTGCAGGGTGTCGACAGGTCTCACGGAGGAACTCCAGTTTGATAAGGGCGGAAGTGTTGCCCACCGACCTGTCTGACACAATCGCTAATACATGTTTTACAGTACGAAACGCGTCACCAAGCCATTGAGGTCCACCGCCAGCCGCGACAGTTCCTGGCTGGCCGCCGAGGTCTGGGTGGCACCGGCGGCGGTTTGCGTCGACAGGTCCCGGATGTTCACCAGGCTGCGGTCCACCTCACGGGCCACCAACGCTTGCTGCTCGGCGGCGCTGGCGATCACCAGGTTGCGCTGGCTGATCTGCGAGATCGCCGCCGTGATTTTCTCCAGTGCACTGCCGGCGCTGTTGGC
>NZ_JACARK010000889.1:0-709 GCF_013386655.1 Pseudomonas sp. K5002
GCCGGCGAAGTGCTCAGCCGCGACCAGATCCTGCAACGCCTGCGCGGCATCGAGTTCAACGGCACCGACCGTTCGGTGGACGTGGCGATTTCCAAGCTGCGGCGCAAGTTCGACGACCACGCGGGCGAGGCGCGCAAGATCAAGACCGTGTGGGGCAAGGGCTACCTGTTCAGCCGTTCCGAGTGGGAATGCTGAGCCATGTTTCGCGTCCTGATTCGGCTGTACCTGATCACCATCGTCACCTTCGCCGCCGCGATCTACCTGGTGCCCCGGGCGGTGATCCAGCTGTTTGAACACCGTTACATGAACTACAACATCGAGCAGTCCCGAGGCATGCAGAGCCTGATCGTCAAGGAGTACCGACGGGTGCCGATGGAGCAGTGGGCCAATGTCACTGTGCGCCTGTCGGCGGATTTCGCGCCGCTGAAGGTGCAACTGCTGCGTATCCAGGACGCCAGCTACACCCCTGAAGAACAGCGCCTGCTGGAAAAAGACCAGATGGTGGTTCGCCTGGGCGAGTGGGGCTGGGCGGACGACGTCAGCTCGGCCCTGGACGACCAGTTGGTGGTCAAGGTCTCGGTACCGCCGGACCCGCTGGACATGAACCTGCTGTACTGGAGCATGAACGTGCTGATCGGCGCGGCGCTGCTGGCATGCCTGCTGTTCTGGCTGCGGCCCCACTGGCGCGACCTGGAACGCCTGAAAAGCA
>NZ_JACARK010000890.1:0-1501 GCF_013386655.1 Pseudomonas sp. K5002
ACGGTCACGCTGGAAGAGTTGGTGGAGCAACCGTTCGTGCTTGCCACCGGCGGCTGCACCGTCAACGCCCGCAGCCTGGCGCAGGAAGCCGGACTGGTGATGAGCGAGGTGCGGGTGGAAGTGCGCGAGTGGAACAGCGCTTTCAGCCTGGTGCGTGAAGGCGTGGGAGTGACGCTGGTGCCCGAGATGACCCTGCCGGCCCAGCGCCAAGGCTTGCGCATCATGCCCCTGGCGGAGCCGGTGCATCGCGAGTTTGCGTTGGTGACATCACGCCACCAACCGCCTTCAGCAGTGGTTAATGCTTTGTTGCAAATGCTGGCTGACTAGTGGCCTTGCATAGCGCCAACGCCTGTCTATGCTCACCCAGAACCGTTGATGACGCTCGGCATATAAAGCGTTTCGGATAGGTTTCCCCATAAAGGTCTTCGATCAAGATTCAAACCGTGAATGGAATGCGCCCGCGTGGGCGTCGGGAAAATAAAGGGTGATCTGACATGTTCAACCGCCAACACAAATCCGACCTGCTGGAAATCGAACGTTTCTCCTGCGCCCTTACCGAAGCCAAAGCCAAATTGGCCGCCATCAGCCGTTCCATGGCAATGATCGAGTTTGATCGCGACGGCATCGTGCTGGATGCCAATGAAAATTTCTGCAAGACCATGGGCTACCGCGCCGAAGAAATTCGCGGCAAGCATCACCGGATTTTCTGCGAAGAGGCCTACACCCACACCGATGCCTACGCCAAACTCTGGCGCGACCTGGCGCGGGGCGAGCCCCTCAGTGGCACCTTCATGCGGTTGAACAAGCATGGCCAGGAAGTGTGGCTGGAGGCCAGTTACATGCCGGTAATCGGTACCGACAACCAGGTGCAAAGCGTGATCAAGGTGGCCTCGGACATCTCGGCGCGGATTCACCGCGAGCATGAAAACCAGAGCCTGATCGACGCCATCGGCCGCTCCATGGCGGTCATTGAATTCACCCCGCAAGGCCAGATCCTGAATGCCAACGACAACTTCCTGAAGACGGTGAAGTATTCCCTCAGTGAAATCGTCGGCCAGCACCACAGTCTGTTTTGTCATCGCGGTGAGACCGATTCGCCGGCCTACAAGGCATTCTGGGCCTCGCTCAACCGCGGCGAATATCACTCCCACCGCTTTGAGCGCAAAGATAAATTCGGCCAAACGCTGTTCCTGGAAGCCTCCTACAACCCGATCTTCGATGCCAACGGGCGCCTGTACAAAGTGGTGAAGTTCGCCAGCGACATCACCGACCAGGTCACCACCTTGCGCACGGCTGCCGACTCGGCTCACGCCACCTCGGTGCAAAACGACGCCTGCGCCCGCAAGGGTTCGGAAGTGGTGCAGCAGACCGTGCAGATCATCGAAGAAATTTCCCGTGACCTTAACGAAGCGGCCGTGAGCATCGACGCAGTGAGCAAGCAGTCGGACATCATCGGCACCATCGTCCAGACCATCCGCGGCATCGCCGACCAGACCAACCT
>NZ_JACARK010000891.1:0-2230 GCF_013386655.1 Pseudomonas sp. K5002
ACAGCCTGCCCAAACCCATCGGCATCATCGCGGTCAGCGACGCCCGTGCCCGCCAGTTGCTGCAGGCCTGCCTCACCGCCGGCATCCCGGTGCCGGAGCAAGTGGCACTGATCGGCATCGACAACGACCCCTTGACCCGCACCCTGACCCGTGTACCGCTGAGCTCGGTGATCCAGGGCACTGAAAAAATGGGCCGCACCGCCGCGCGCCTGCTGCACCAGATGCTGCACGGTATGCCTTCGGCAGGCAGCCAGATCCTGGTGCCGCCGGAAGCGGTCAACGTGCAGACCTCAAGCCTGCACCAACCCCTCGGCCATCCCTACGTGATGCAGGCGCTGCATTTCATTCGCCAGTACGCCTGCCAGGGCATCAAGACCGCCCAGGTCGCCAACTACGTCGGCGTGTCGCGGTCGTCCCTGGAAGCGCATTTTCGCAGTGAACTGAACCGCAGCGTCCACGATGAAATCCTGCGCTTCAAACTCGCGGCTGCGGTTTCCAGCCTGGAAAATACCAGGGCCGCGATTGCGGATATTGCCTATGACTGCGGGTTCAAATCCGCCCAGTACCTGCACACGGTGTTCAAGCGCGAGTTCGGGTGTACGCCGAGGGAGTACCAGGTGGGGCAGGTCGAGCGCGATTCGAGCGATGTCATTTCTTTGTCGCCTTGAGTCCCTATTTTGTCCTGAGCTTCGCTCCAGAACTTCAAGGGATTGAATCGTCTTATGCCGACTCTTACACGCAGAACGTTGTTGCAAGCAGCTGCCATCGGATCCGCCTACACCCTGTTGCCCGACTCCATTCGCCAGGCCCTGGCGATCCCCGCCAACAACCGCACCGGCACCCTGATGGACGTCGAACATGTGGTGATCCTGATGCAGGAAAACCGCTCCTTCGATCACTACTTCGGCACCTTGCCGGGTGTGCGCGGGTTCAGTGACCGCTTCACCATTCCACTGCCGGGCGGGCACCGGGTGTGGGAGCAGCAGGGCGTTGGGCGGCGGATCCTGCCCTATCACCTGGACAGCTCCCGTGGCAACGCGCAGCGGGTCAGCGGCACGCCGCATTCCTGGGTCGACGAGCACGCCGCCTGGAGCAGCGGCCGGATGAACGCCTGGCCAACGTTCAAGACACCCACCTCGATGGGTTACTACCGTGAGCAGGAAGTGCCGTTCCAGTTCGCCCTGGCCAACACCTTTACCCTGTGCGACGCCTACCACTGTTCGGTACACGCAGGTACCAATCCCAATCGGCTGTTCCACTGGACCGGCACCAACGGCCCGACCGGTGCGAATGTGGCGGCGGTGGTCAACGAATGGGACGGCCCCGGAGCGGTGGGCGTGGGCTACACCTGGAAAACCTATCCCGAGCGCCTGGAAGAAGCGGGTGTGAGCTGGAAGGTTTACCAGTACCTGCCGGATAACTTTGGCGACAACCCCTTGGCCGGGTTTCGCCAATTTCGTGCGGCCAGCGTTGCGGCCGGCAACCCCGCCGTGCCACCGAAAGACTTCAAGGATTTTGTGCCCTACAGCGATCAACTGAACGCCCGCGTGCCGTTGTACAAAGGCAATGGCAACACCCTGCCGGCGGTCAGCGGCAGCGACCTGGAATCGATCATCCAGGGCTTTCGCAAGGACGTGAACGACGGGCGCCTGCCACAGGTGAGCTGGCTGGTGGCGCCGGCCGATTACTCCGAACACCCCGGGCCTTCCAGCCCGGTGCAAGGCGGCTGGTTCACCCAGGAAATCCTCAAGGCACTGACCGCCAACCCGGACGTGTGGAGCAAGACCGTGCTGCTGGTCAACTACGATGAAAACGACGGTTTCTTCGACCACGTGCCGTCGCCGTCAGCCCCGTCCAAACGCCTGGATGGCAGCTTTGCCGGCAAGTCCACGGTGAAGTTCGACAGCGAGATTTTTACCCACCCGGCACCGCCCGGCTCTAGCCAGCAACCCGCGCCGGACGGCGGGGTGTACGGCCCCGGGCCGCGAGTGCCAATGCTGGTGCTGTCGCCGTGGAGCCGTGGTGGCTGGGTCAATTCCCAGGCGTTTGATCACACCTCCGTGCTGCAATTTCTGGAGAAGCGTTTCCACGTGCGCGAACCCAATATCAGCGCCTGGCGCCGGGCGGTGTGCGGCGACCTCACCTCGGCCTTCAACTTCGTCAACCCCAACACCGAGACCCTGCCGCCGCTGCACACCATCAGCCGCCAGGCCGCCGACTCCCTGCGTCA
>NZ_JACARK010000892.1:0-3488 GCF_013386655.1 Pseudomonas sp. K5002
CGGCGTCGTTGGCGGCATCGGCGGAACGCAGGGCCTGTTGCGCGGCGGATTTGCGGGCGGTGATTGCGCCGCCCTGGTACAGCGGCATTTTCACGTTGAGAAATACGCCATAACGGGTACGGTCGCGGCCGCCGGGGACGTTGCTGTCGTCGTTGTTGTCCAGGTAGTGCGTGATGGACGGGTCCAGCGACACGGTCGGCAACGCCTCGGCACGGGCTTGTGCAATCAGCGCCAGCGCATCGACACGCTGCGCCTGGGCGATCAGCAGGGTCGGCGTGACTGCCGTATCGGGTACCACGCCCACGCAGGATTGCTCCAGGCTTGCAGGAAAACCATTCGCCACGCTCACTGGCGCCTGCGACCCAAGCAGACTGCTCAACGTGCTGCGCCAGCGATTGAATTGCGCGGTGAATTGCAATTGCGTCGCCACCGAGGCCTCGACCCGCGAGCGGGCCTGGATCAGGTCCGAACGGGTGCTGGCGCCCATGTCGCTGCGCTTTTTGGCCAGCTCTGCAATCGCCGAAATGCCGTCGATTTGCTCGCGAGCCAGTTGCACCAGCAACTGCGAGCGCTGCAGTTCGATCACGGCGAACGAGGTATCGCGCGCCACCTGATCGATCGACAGCAACACCGACGCCTGGCTGGCACTGACCCGCGCCAGCGCACTGTCGACAGAACTTGAGACCTTGCCGAAGTCATAGAGCATCTGCGACGCCGACAACGAAAACGCACGGCTCTGGCCGTTGCCCCTCAGGCCGCTGTCGTAGCCGGAGTTGAAGCCACCGCTGACTTGCGGGTAATAACCGGAACGGGCGATGTTCACGTTCTCGTTTTGTTGGTACAGCTGGCCGATCGCCTCGGAAATTGCCGGGTGCCATTCCACCGCCAGTTGAATGGCGCGTGTCAGGTCAAGGTTGCTCGGTATGACGTGCTCGGGTGCCACCGGTGCGCTGACGCCCGTTGGCCCGCCGGGTAAATGTGTGCCCAGGTTGCTCGGGCTGATGATGTTGACGCGTTCTTCATCGTCGATATACGACGCTGCCATGACCGGCGCACGCTCGGGCGCGATCATTGCGACTGCCAGAATTACGGCAGACAGCTGCTTGGCCAAACTCTTTTGCCTCACTGCTAGTCACCTGACTGTTGTCAAACCTGATGAGTACAACAACGGACCGTGACTGACGTCACGGCCCATCGCTGCATTACCGTTGGTAGGGAAAACCGGGCCTTGCGGCCCGACCGGCAGGGGTGGCGTTACACCACGCTGATGCCGCTCTGTACCCAGAGCTGATGGGTTTCATCTTCCGGACTGGTGTAGATCACGTACTCAAGACCGTTCTCTACCTGGGTCGCACCGGCGCTCCAGTCACCTGTCAGGTGCACGCTGTCCTGATCGTCGCCCTGGATCATCAAGCGATCCGACTCAGGCCCGGTGATGGACACCAGGTCTTCGAGGCTCAGGGTCAGGTCGACGGCGCTGACATCGTTCAGGTCGATGCTGTGCACCCCGTTGACTGTGCCAATCAGGTCGGTGAGGTTGATGGCTGCATCGCCGCCTTCCCACAACAACCCGTCTGCACCCGCGCCAGCATCGACATGGGTGAAGTCGGTGTCGTCGGCCACCACGGCATCGTGGTGATCGCCGTCAACGTTGGCGCCGTCATCCGCCGCCTGGTCCACCGCACTGTGGGCAGCGGCAATGCCGGCACCTTCAGTGGCTGGCGCACCCGGGTTGGCGTCGTCCCAGACCAGGTCGCGATCCGGCGAGTCGATGCGCACGTAGAGGTCGGCGGTGTCTTCCTGGCCGGTTGGCGTGGTGAGCTTGTAGGTGAATTTATCCACCTGGCCAATCTCGTCCAGCGTCAGCCCGGCATGCGGGGTGTAGACGTACTTACCATCGGCAAACACGGTCAATGTGCCGTGGTCACCGTTGATTTTCGTCCCCGTTTGCCCAGGAATCACATAGACCCCGTTGACCAGCACACTGAGTACCGTCAGCGGCGAACCGAGGACATCCGGCCCGGACAAGCTGTCGGACAGCAGGTTGCCAGTCGCATTGCTCATTGCACCGGTCACGAACTCCGTGAGGGAGGTGGTAGTGAGCTTCTGCGCAATGTGCAGCGCACTCAGCGACAGCACGGCACCGGTCGTCCCGGTCACGCGATAGGTCCCGGCATCCAACCCTTGGAACGTGTGGTTCGCCTGGGTAGTGGTCTGCTGCGTGACCCATTCGTTACCGATGAACTTCTGCAGATTGACGGTCGTGCCTGGCAACAACGCAATGCCGGTGACGGTGACGTTGATCGCAAGCTCTGCGGTCGTGCCCGTGGCAACGTTGATCTCGGCACCCGTACCCGTACTGCTGCCGAGCAGTGCCAGGTTGTAGCTCAGGGTCGCCAGGTCGGCCTGGGTGACCAGGTTGACGATGTCGATCTGCGCCGAACCCAGGTCATCATTGGCAACCGTGTTGATCACGCCGGGCGCAGATGGATCGGTAGCGCTCCAGTCCACGTTGACACTCGGGCTGTCGATACGCACATACAAGGTTGCCGAGGCCGAAGCACCGGCACCATTGACCAGGTGATACTCGAAGGCATCCACCTTGCCGATGCTGGCGACATCGCCGTTCGGGGTGTACTTGTACTCGCCGTTGGCGAAGATGGTCAGCTGACCATATTGGCCCTGCAGCACCGTGCCGGTGGTGGCGTCGGCATCGACGAATTCGCCGTTGACCTCGACCTGCACCTTCACTGGCCCGCCGGTTCCCGGTTCATCCGGTTTACCGCCAATGCCCGGGTCGGTGATGACGTTGCCGGTGACATCCGGCCCTGCTTCCCCGGTGAAGTCGGTGAGGCTGTCATTGGTGACGCTCAACTTGGCCGTGGCCCCTGCACCAACGCTGACCAGGTTGGGGTCGAGCTTGAGGGTAAAGCGATACTGCCCGGCTTCCAGGCCTTCGATTTTGGCGCTGGAGCTTTGTCCGAACAGCCCCAACAGGTCGAGCAAGCCCGAACCGTTGCTGCCTTGCTGCACCGGCAACCATCCACCGGCACCGTCGCTCACTTCCAGCGTGGCAGTGAAGCCACCGCCCAACAGCGAGACCAGGTCGGCCTGGGCAAACTGCAGGTTCAGCGTTCCGCTGGAACCCTCGGCAACCGAGAACTCCTGCTGCTTGGTGTGATCGCCCAGAATGATGCCGCCGACACCCAACAGGGTGAACACGCGCATATCGGCCAGGCCGGTGTTGGATGTTACGGGTTTGATGGTTACTTCGCCGGTAGCGAGGTCGTCGAAGGCTTCGAGGTCGGCGTCGGCGTCCGCATCAGCATCCGCATCCGCATCCGCGTCAGCGTCAGCGTCAGCGTCAGCATCGGCATCGGCATCGGCGTCAGCATCGGCGTCAGCATCCGCATCCGCGTCGGCATCGGCATCGGCATCGGCATCGGCATCAGCATCGGCGTCCGCATCAGCATCAGCATCGGCATCGG
>NZ_JACARK010000893.1:0-1624 GCF_013386655.1 Pseudomonas sp. K5002
GCAAGGTGACGCGAGGTTGCAGCCCGGCGCCGGTCCACATGCGTTGGGCGTTGTGGCCCATTTCGTCGACGTTCAGTTGAATCAGCGGCTCGCGGGCAACGTCGGCGAGGTTGATGCTGTCGTGTTCCAGCAGCGGGTGCTGGGCGGGCAGCCATAAACGGTGGGGCGAGTGGGTGAGCACTTCGGTTTGCAGGGCGTGGCGGTCTTCGAGGTTGGAGAGGATCAGCACGCCGACGTCGATTTCACCGCTGACCAGCAGGTGTTCGATGTAGGGGCGTTCGTCCTCCATCACGCGGATTTCGACATTGGGGTAGGCGCGCTGGAAGCGGGTAAGCAAGTCCGCCAGGTAGTAGCCGGCGACCAGGCTGGTCACGCCGATGATCAACTGCCCGGCCACCTGGTCGGTGCTCTGTTGCAGGCTGCGCTTGGCGTTGTCGACGGTGGCGAGGATGAGGTGCGCCTGGCGCAGGAACTGGTGGCCCTGGTGGGTCAGGGTCATGCCCTTGGCGTGGCGGTTGAACAGGTTGACGCCGATTTCCTGTTCCAGTTGCTGGATCGCCAGGGTCAGGGTGGACTGGGAGATGAAGGCGGTCTGGGCAGCGGCGGAGATCGAGCCGGTCTCGGCCACGGCGATGAAGTGACGGATCTGACGCAAGGTCATCATGCTGGAATTACCAGTGGGGTGTTTTTATAGATTTGTTCGAGTGTATATCGTTTTAATTGAGGGGTAAGCGCGTTACATCTGGAAGCACTCTAGATCGGGGGTTTTTGGCACTTAGTTTTACGCTGGGGGCCTATTGGTCCTGTGAACTTGAGTTTCTGGAGGTTGTGAATGAATACCCGTGGATTGCTCGATCAACTGCTCAAATCCGGCCAGGACATGTTGCAGAACAAGGCTGGCGGGCAGCGCAAGTCAGATGACAAGGGTGCCCTTGGCGGACTGCTGGGTGGCGGCGGGTTGGGTAGCTTGCTTGGCGGTGCCGGTGGTGGGGCCCTCGCGGCCGGCGCCATGGGTCTGTTGCTGGGCAACAAGAAAGCCCGCAAGTTTGGCGGCAAGGCGCTGACCTATGGCGGGTTGGCTGCTTTGGGGGTGATTGCCTACAAGGCCTACGGTAATTGGCAGGCGCAGCAGGCCAGTGCGCCTCAAGGGGAGCCGCAGACCATTGATCGGTTGCCGCCGGCCCAGGTCGAACAGCACAGCCAGGGGATTTTGAAGGCGCTGGTGGCTGCGGCCAAGGCTGACGGGCATGTGGATGAGCGTGAGCGGGCGTTGATCGAAGGGGAGTTTGTGAAGCTGGATAACGATCGTGAGTTGCAGCAGTGGTTACATGCCGAGCTGAACAAGCCGCTGGATCCGGCAGATGTGGCTCGGGCTGCCAGTACTCCGGAGTTGGCTGCCGAGATGTATATCGCCAGTGTGATGTTGGTGGATGAGGAGAACTTCATGGAGAAGGCTTACCTCGATGAGTTGGCGCGGCAGCTTAAGTTGGAGCCGGGGTTGAAGGCTGAACTGGAGAAGCAGGTGCGGCAGGCTGAGGTGGTTTGATTGTGTACATATCCGTTTCTGCGGTAACGGCTACTTATGGTAAAAGCAAAGACCAGAACGAAAGCAGAGCCGCTTTTC
>NZ_JACARK010000894.1:0-6417 GCF_013386655.1 Pseudomonas sp. K5002
CGGGCGTTGCTGGCAGTAGCGGCGCAGGCGGTCGAGGTCCGGCTTGGCGCCGGCGAGGATCAGCGCGGTTTCGCCACCGGCCGAATAACCGATGACGCCTACCTGGTCGACGTTGACGAATGGCGACAGCATCGGGTCGCCGAGGGTGGCGGTGATCGCTTCGGAAATCTGGATCGGGCGCCCGTACAGGTTGCTCAAGGTGCCCAGCCGGCTGTGATCCTTGTAGTTGTCGCCAGGGTGCAGCACCGCCACCACCACAAACCCCTTGCGCGCCAGGGAGGTGGCGAGGTCGTGCAGGGCCAGGGGCGTGCCGGTATTGCCGTGGGACAGCATCAGCATTGGAAAGCGGCCGATGGCGATTTTCGAGTCTTCAGTGGCGGCGATGTGATAAGCGCCCACCTGGGTGGTGTGTTCCAGGCCGGTGGACGGGTAGAACGCGACGGCTTTCATCGGCTGCAGATCCAGCGGGTCGAGAAAAGTCATGCGGTGGAAGCCCACACTCCAATGGGGGTGCGGCGCGGGCGCGGCTTGCACTGAAATCAGGCCGCCGAGCAGGGAGAGAACCAAGACTGCACAAAGACGCATCATGGGGATGTCCACCTTTGTTGCGTAAGCCCGCGTAGCTGTTGAAGTATCCATGGTTCAGGCGCTCGGACTGGCAGGGTTTACCCATGCGTGCATAACCTGGGCCAAAGTAGTGACAGCGGGTAAACGAAAAAACTCCGTACTCCGATCGCTTTTCAGGCGAGCAGAATACAGAGTTTAGGCGCCTCGAATCAGATTGATATCGAGGAACAGCAAAATTTACACAAGTCTTACGCTGCGGCGAACAATTGTTCGTTGATCACTGCGTTGGCGTCGCTGATCGCCTTGCTGCGCACTTCATCGCCATAGCCCAGGCCGTGAGCGCGGACGATTTCGATGTCGGTGATGCCGAGGAAGCCCAGCAGCACTTTCAGGTAGTCTTCGTGAGCCACACCGGTCGGCTGGCCAACGTGCAGGCCGCCGGAGGTCGACACGATGATGACTTTCTTGCCACCGGCCAGGCCTTCAGGACCGTTTTCGGTGTAGCGGAATGTCTGGCCGGCGACGGCGATACGGTCGATCCAGGCCTTGAGTTGGGTTGGGATGGTGAAGTTGTACATCGGCGCAGCCAGGACGATGGCGTCGGCCGCGAGGAATTCGGCGAGGGTGTTGGCGCTCAGCTCGGCTTCATGTTTCTGTACGGCATCACGCAGCTCGGCAGCGGTGCCCAGTGCACCCAGGGTCACGCCGGAAAAGTGGTTGATGCCTTCGCTGGCCAGGTCACGGTAGGTCACTTCAACGCCTGGCTCGGCCGCCTGCCAGGTCTTGACGACACCTGCGCTCAACTGACGGGAAACCGAGTTGTCGCCGAGGATGCTGGAATCGATATGCAACAGTTTCATGGTTAATCTCCAAGTAAGCATCGCCAAGGGCGACGGAATGGAAATAAGCCTACAGATGAAACCAATCAGCGATTAGTCAGGCAATATGCGATTATTCGTCCCACTGACAGGACAATAGGCCCACCATGCAAGATCTGAATGACCTCTACTACTTCGCCAAGGTGGTGGAAGCCGGCGGTTTCGCCGCTGCCGGGCGACTGCTGGGGATTCCCAAGTCGCGGCTGTCGCGGCGCATTGCCGAGCTGGAAGAACGCCTCGGCGCCCGCTTGCTGCAACGTACCACCCGCCAACTGACCCTCACCGCCGTGGGTGAACGCTACCTGCGCCACTGCCAGGCAATGCTGCTGGAGGCGGAAATGGCCGATGAGGCAGTGGCCAGCATGTCCAGCGAACCCCGCGGTCGGCTGCGGGTCAGCAGCCCCGTGGGCCTGGCTCACCAATTCCTGCAGACCGTGGTGGCGGAGTTTCTCACCGCCAACCCGCTGGTGCAGTTGGAGATGAACTTGGTCAACCGCCGCGTCGACCTGGTGGCCGAAGGCATTGATGTGGCCTTGCGCGTGCGCGAGCTTGGGGATGAAGACCCGCTGCTGGTGACCAAGCGCCTGCGCCAGGCCCAGACCGCGATTGTCGCCAGCCCCGACTTTGTGCGTGAGCGGCAGATCGACACCCTGGAAGACCTCAAGCAACTGCCGGTGCTGGGCGCCCTGGAAGCAGACCGCATGGTGCACTTCCGCATGCTCAGCCCGGAAGGCAGCAGCCACGACCTGGTGATGGAAGCGCGGCTGGGGATCGATGATTTCCTGGTACGCAAGGCCTGCGCCCTCGCCGGCCTGGGGTTTACCGTGCTGCCGATGATGTATTGCGAGGAGGAGTTGGCCAACGGCCAGTTGGTGCAGCTCTTGCCGCAATGGTCATTGCCGGGCGGCTGGTTGCAGGCGGTGTACCCACATCGGCGCGGCGTGTTGCCGGCCGTGCGGGCCTGGATCGACCACCTGGATAACGCCTTCAAAGGTTGCGGAGACCGTTTGCTATGAGAATGACCGAAGAACAAGTCGCCACGTTTTGCCTGGGCTTGCCCGGCGCGCGGGAAGATTACAAATGGGGCGGCGTGCGGGTGTTTTCGATTGCCGGCAACAAGATGTTTGCCTTGCAGAACCTGCGGGGCGACTCGCTGGCGTTCAAGGTCGACAAGGAGCTGTTCCTGGGCCATGTGGATCGCCCCGGCATCCACCCGGCGCCGTACCTGGCGCGGGCGCAGTGGATCATCATGGAAACGCCCTACCCGCTGGGCGCCGAGGAACTGCGTGGCTTGTTGCAGCGTTCCCACCAGTTGGTGGTGAGCAAGCTGCCCAAGCGCACGCAGGTCGGCTTGTTGCTAGAAGATCGAGAGTAGCGTGCCACCCAGGAACAGCTGATCAATCCAGAACACCTGGTGCAGCAACACGATCAGCCAGAACACCACCTGATAAGACACCTTGCGCGTCTTGTGGCGGAACACCTGCTGGGCAATCAACGCCCCCGGCCAACCGCCTGCCAGCTCCACCGCGTGCAGGACGTTTTCCGGGGTGCGCCAGCTGTCTTCGCGAGCCTTGCGCTTGTCGCTCCAGTACAGCAGGAACGCCACCACGCTGACCACGCCATAGGCCACCAGCGGGATCAGCGAAACCCCGCGGTACCCCAGCAGCGCCGCACCAAACAGCGGCGCGGCGCACAACAGTGCAAACACCAACGCCTTGAAGCGCGGATGCTGGATGATCATGGCTTGACGGCCGACCAGTCGATCCAGCCGAACTGCCAGGTGGCCAGGATCACCAGGCCGAAGGCGATCCGGTACCAGGCGAACGCCGCGTAGCTGTGGCTGGCGATGAACTTGAGCAGCGCCTTGACCGCGATCATCGCGAAGATGAACGAGGTGACAAAGCCGATGGCAAACACCGGCAGGTCATCCGGCTGGAACAGGTGACGGTACTTGTAGCCCGAATACACCGCTGCGCCGACCATGGTCGGCATCGCCAGGAAGAACGAGAACTCGGTGGCGGTCTTGCGTGACAGGCCGAACAACAGGCCGCCAATGATGGTAGCGCCCGAGCGCGAGGTGCCCGGGATCATGGCCAGGCACTGGGCGAAGCCGACTTTGATCGCGTCCTTCCAGGTGATGTCGTCGACGGTTTCGGCGTGCACTTCATGCTGGCGGCGCTCGGCCCACAACATGATGACGCCGCCCACCACCAACGCCGCCGCAACGGTGATCGGGTTGAACAGGTAGTGTTTGATCAGGTCGGCGAAAATCACCCCCAGCACCACCGCCGGCAATACGGCAATGATCAGGTTGACGGTGAAACGCTGGGCATTGCGCTGGGTCGGCAAGCCAATGACCACGTCGAGGATCTTGCGTCGAAACTCCCACACCACCGCCAGGATCGCGCCCAGCTGAATGATGATATTGAACGCTTCAAAGCGTTCGCCACCGAAGTTGATCAAGTCGGCCACGATAATCTGGTGCCCGGTACTGGAGATCGGCAAAAACTCCGTCAGCCCCTCTACAACGCCGAGTATCAGTGCCTGTACGGCGGTCCAAAGATCCATCGATTCCCCCAAAGGTCATGCCCACGGCATGCCTCGTTGATATTTTTTAGACGTTCACTAACGAAGAGTGCGCTGCAAGCACAGCGCAAATAATCAAGGCCGAACTGCGAAAATTCCGTGAAAAATCAGGCAGGACTCAGGTTTTTTGATTCTGGGCCGAAAGCCTATCAGACAAGCCGGAAATGTCGATGCAGCACCCAAAATTATAAGAACACGGAGTGACAGGACCATGAACAGTTTGCGCAATATGTCTATCAGCCGGCGCCTCTGGCTGATCCTGATCGTCGCCGTGCTGATGCTGCTAACCCTCGGCCTGCTTATGCTCAAGCAGATTCATGGCGACCTGTACCAGGCCAAGAGTGAGCAGACCCAGCGCGTGGTGCAAACCGCCAGCGGGATCCTGACTTATTATCACAGCCTCGAAACCAGCGGCGTCCTGAGCCGTGAAGCGGCGCAGAAGCAAGCCTTGAGCGCGGTACGTGGCCTGCGTTACGGAAAGGACGACTACTTCTGGATCAACGACCTCACCCCCGTGATGATCATGCACGCGGCCAACCCCAAGCTCGACGGCCAGAACCTGTCGGCCATCCGTGATCCGGACGGCTTTGCGGTGTTCAACGAGTTCGTGATCCTGGCCAAGGCCAAGGGCGCGGGGATGGTGAATTACCGCTGGCCCAAGCCCGGCGCCGATGCGCCGGTGGCCAAGACCTCCTATATCCAGCTGTTCGAACCCTGGGGCTGGATCATCGGTTCCGGCGTGTATGTCGATGACGTGCAAGGCGAGTTCCGCGGCCAGGTGTGGAAAGCCTCGGTGGTTGGCCTGGTGATCGCGCTGATCATGGCCCTGCTGGTGGTGCTGATCGCCCGCAGCATCGTGCGCCCGTTGCAGCAGGCAGTGAATGCGATGGCCAATATCGCCAGTGGCGAAAGCGACCTGACCCGCACCCTCGACACCCATGGCCAGGATGAAGTCACTCAATTGTCGCGGCACTTCAACAGCTTTACCGCCAAGCTGCGGCAGGTGGTGGGCCAGTTGCAGACCTGCGCCAACGCCTTGGGCCATTCGTCCACCGAGCTGGGCAGCAACGCCAGCGATGCCCATGACCGCAGCCAACAGCAATCGCAGCAGATGGAACTGGTGGCGACGGCGATCAATGAAGTCACCTATGGCGTACAGGACGTGGCCAAAAATGCCGAGCATGCCGCCAGCGAAATGCGCGATGCCCAGGTGCAGGCCGAACAGGGCCAGCTCAATATCGATGGCAGCCTGCAACGGATCGACCAGCTCTCCGGCACCATCAGCCAGGCCGTGGAGGTGATCCGGACGCTGTCGACTGAAAGCACGCAGATTGGCGGCGTGCTGGAAGTGATCCGCTCGATTGCCGACCAGACCAACTTGCTGGCCCTCAACGCCGCCATCGAAGCGGCCCGCGCCGGGGAGCAAGGCCGTGGTTTTGCGGTGGTGGCCGACGAAGTACGGCTGCTGGCCCAGCGCACGCAAAAATCCACGGCAGAGATCCAGGCGATGATCGAGCGCCTGCAAGGCCATTCGGAGGCAGCGGTCAAGGTCATCAGCGACAGCCACCAGGCCTCGCAACTGACTATCGAACAAGCAGGCCAGGCAGGCGCGAGCCTGACTGCCATCGGCCAGGCGCTGCGTAATCTCAACGGGCTGAACGCCTCGATTGCCAGCGCCACGTTGCAGCAGGCGCATGTGGTGGAAGACATCAACCAGAACGTCACCCAGGCAGCCGGCTTGTCCCACAGCACGGCACTGGCGGCGCAGCAGTCAAGTGTCGCGAGTGCGCACTTGAAAGGCCTGAGCGAACAACTCGACAGCCTTCTGCGCCAATTCAAGGTCTGACGCCGATGATCGTTCCCACGCTCTGCGTGGGAACGCATCCTGTGACGCTCTGCGTCACCGTTGCGCAGAGCCGGGACGCGGAGCGTCCGGAACTGCATTCCCACGCAGAGCGTGGGAACGATCTATCGTCGCACCGCCGCTCCCACATTGGTTACAATCAGCGCCCTCTTCGACTCCCCCAAGGAACCGCCATGTCCGGGCTTGAACTGTTTGCCGCCGCCCTGGGGGTGATCGCTGTCTGGTTGACGGTTAAACAGAACCCGTGGTGCTGGCCCATCGGCCTGGTGATGGTGCTGCTGTACACCTGGTTCTTCTTCGATGTGAAGCTCTACTCCGACATGCTCCTGCAAGTGATCTACGCCGCCCTGCAACTCTACGGCTGGTGGCAGTGGACCCGCGCCGGTGAGGTCAAGCAAGGCCGGCAAGTCACCAGCCTGGGCCTGCAACCGATCCTGCAAGGCCTGGCTGTGGGTGCTGTGGGCAGCCTGTTGCTGGGCGCAGCCATGGCCCACTGGACCGACGCCGCCCAACCCTGGCTGG
>NZ_JACARK010000895.1:0-944 GCF_013386655.1 Pseudomonas sp. K5002
GTTGCAGGCTCAAGGTGGCGGCGGCCTCAGGCTCGTTCAGCAGTTCGGGACCGAAGACGATGGCCGACAAGCCTTCGCTCTCGGCACTCAAGCGCGCTTCGCTGGCCCGGGACGCAATGAACTGGCTGCGCAAAGACTGCATCTGCCCGCGCAACGGGGTTTCCTTCAGGCGGATCAATACCTGGCCGGCGCTCACCACCTCGCCATCGCGCACCTCGATCCGCTCGACGATCCCGCCCGCGGGGTGCTGCACCGTCTTGCGGTGCCCCGACACCATGACCTTGCCGGACACCGCCACGCCCTTGTCCAACGGTGCCAGCGCGGCCCAGCCCAGGAACCCGGCAAACCCGCCGAGCACCAGCAACCAGCCCAGGCGCGCGTATTTTTTATCGTCCAGCGCCAGCACGTTGTTCACCGGCGGCACGCTGTTGTCCGTCACAAGCACAGGTCGGTTCATGCTTTTTTTCCTTCACCGAGGCGGTAGCTCATGCTCATCGCCGACACCGGTTTGGGCGGCGCGGCCACCGGTTTCTGCGTGGCCTCCAACACCCGCGCCGTGGGCCCGAACGCCTGCAACTGGCCGTCCCGCAGAATCAGTAATTGGTCCGTCAACGCCAGCACAGGGGTCTTGTGGGTGATCAGCACCAGCGTGCGACGCTGCGCCTTGAGCAAGGTGATGGCATGGAGCAAGGCCTGCTCGCCGGCCTCATCGAGATTGGAATTGGGCTCATCCAGTACGATCAGCGCAGGCACGCCGTACAGCGCTCGCGCCAGCGCGACACGTTGCTTCTGCCCGCCGGACAACCCGGCACCGCCCTCCCCCAGTTGGGTGTCGTAGCCTTGGGGCAACTGCAGGATCAGTTGATGCACGCCGGCCATTTGCGCGGCAGCGAGCACCTTGTCCGAATCCACGGTGCCGAAACGCGCGATGTTGTCGGCGATGC
>NZ_JACARK010000896.1:0-176 GCF_013386655.1 Pseudomonas sp. K5002
CGGCGCCGTTGTGGGGCAGGGTGTCCATGCCGCCGCTGGCCATGGCCGCGACCCGGTGCAGTACTTCAAGGGGGATATTGGCCGCATGGGCCGCTGAAATAAAGCTCTCCGACATGGCCGCCAGCGCGATGCTCATGCCGCCCGAGGCGGAACCGGTGATGCCGGCCAGCAGGGTC
>NZ_JACARK010000896.1:289-1029 GCF_013386655.1 Pseudomonas sp. K5002
CACCAGGAAGCCCGGCAGCGAGGCGATCACCGCACCAAAACCGTATTCCGAAGCGGTGTTCATCGCCGCCAGCAGCGCGCCGCTGACCGCGCTCTTGCTGCCCTCGGCGAGCTTGCTGCGAATCGCCGAGAAGCCGAACACCAGCACCACGATAATCCCCACCAGCAACGCCGCCTGCACCGCCCAGATTGCCGTGAGCTTGGCGACTTCGGTCTGCACCGGCACGCTCATGCCCGGCAGGCTGAGGGTGTGGGTCTTGCCGTACCACAGCGGAATCCAGTGCGTGAACAGCAGGTTCATGATGCCCACCAGCAGCAGCGGCGACAGGGCGATCCATGGGTTGGGCAGCTTGATGTCTTCGGCGGTTTCCGGCTCGTTGCGCAGCTCGGTCCCATAGCCTTCACCGGCGCGCTGGGCCTTGTTGCGCTGGCGGGCCAGGTACAGCATGCCGGCGCAGAATACGAAGATCGTGCCGATCAGCCCCAGCCACGGCGCGGCCCAGGCGGTGGTGTTGAAGAAGGTGCTGGGGATGATGTTCTGGATCTGCGGCGTGCCGGGCAGGGCGTCCATGGTGAACGAGAACGCGCCGAGGGCGATGGTCGCCGGCAGCAAGCGCTTGGGGATATTGCTCTGGCGGAACATCTCGGCCGCAAACGGGTACACCGCGAACACCACCACGAACAGCGACACGCCGCCGTAGGTCAGCAGGGCGCACACCAGCACGATCACCAGCATCGCCT
>NZ_JACARK010000009.1:0-8799 GCF_013386655.1 Pseudomonas sp. K5002
TTCGCCCGTCAGCAGCACCGTAGCGTTGCTGTCGCGCACCGAGTCCACGGCGTGCAGCACGCGGCGGAACGCCGGGCTGTCACCCACCAGGCTGTCGAACTGCGCATGTTCATCCAACTCGGCACGCATGCGCGCGTTGTCGCGCATGATGTCGCGAAACTGCAGGGCCTTCGCCACCGTGATGTCCAGCTCGTCGATATCGAAGGGCTTGGCGATGTAGTCGTAGGCGCCGTTGCGCATCGATTGCACCGCGTTTTTCACGGTGCTGTAGGCGGTCATCACGATCACCGGCAACTGCGGGTAGCGCACCTTGATTTCCGCCAGCAGCGCCGGCCCGTCCATGCCGGGCATGCGCCAGTCGCTGATCACCAGGTCGATGTCTTCCTGCTCCAGCACCTTGAGCGCGTGCAGGCCGTTGCCGGCGGTAAACACCTGGATCCCGCTCTGGCTCAAGGCCGACGAAAGCAAGTCACAGAGCTTGGGTTCGTCGTCAACTACCAATACGTTATGCGTCATCACCATCCTCATCATCGCCGTCGTCTGCACCCTGGGCCGGAATGTACAGGCTGAAGGTGGCGCCGGCATCTGTCTCGCTGACACATTCGATGCTGCCGTCATGACTTTCCATGATCGAGAACACTTTGGCCAGACCCAAGCCCGTGCCCGAGGCCTTGGTGGTGACGAATGGTGTGAAGATCCGCTCGATCATGTCCGGCGCAATGCCCTCGCCGGTATCGCCGATGCTGATCACCGTGTTGCCGCCCACGCTGTGGATGCCCAGGGTCAGGCGCCCGCCTCCGGGCATGGCGTCGATGGCGTTGAGAATCAGGTTCAGGCACGCCTGCTTGAGCTGCTTGGCATCGGCATAAATCGTCGCGCCGGGAGCCGCATCATCAATTTGCGCGTCGATGTTATGGGTCGCAAGCTCAGGCCCGCAGAAGCCGAGGATCTCCTCCACCACCGGGCGTGCCGCCTGCACGGTGCGCAGCGGCGCACTGGGTTTGGCGAAGTCGAGGAATTCGGTGATCAGGTCGTTGATCCGGCTGACTTCGCTGATCACATATTCGAGGTGACGCTTGTCGGTTTCCGGCAAATCGGCGCGGCGATGCAGCAACTGGGTGGCCGTCTTGATAATGCCCAGCGGGTTGCGAATTTCGTGGGCCAGGCCCATCGCGACTTCGCCCAGTGCATGCAGGCGGTCGCGGCGGCGCAGTTGCGCTTCCAGGTGATGCAACTCACCGAGGCGCTCGGTCATGTGGTTGAAGGTGCTGCTCAGTTGCGCCAGCTCGTCGCCGCCGCTGACCGCCACACGGTGCTGATAGTTACCCGAGATCACCGCGCTGACGCCTTCGGACAGATCCCGCAATGGCCGGGTCAGGCGCTGGGACACCAGCATGCCCGCGCCAAGGGACAACGCCGAGCTGAGCAGGAAGATCAACACGAACAGATTGCTCTGGTTCACCAGGCCCACCAGGCTGGTATGGCGCAGCAAGCCACTGAAGATCACCCCTTGCAGCTCGCCGGCATCGTTGAAGATCGGCCAGTACAAACCGCTGTAGTTGTTGGTGAATTGTTCGCTGGGTTGCTTGGTGCTGCGCAGCGCAGATTCGATACTCGAAGGAATCCGCGTGGGGTGATCGACGAAGCGCTGGGTGGAGAAAATCTCCGAAAACCCGCTGGGGTTGGCCAGGTACAAGCGCAGGTCGAGGGAATGCACATCGGCCACGCTGGTCAGGAAACTGCTGTCCAGATAAGTGGCCACCAGCAGTTGATAATCGACGCCGTCCTCGCTGGTCTCGAAGGTGGACACCACAACCCCGGTGGTCACGCCACCCACTTCGACCGTCTGCAACACCGCATTACTGGCCAGGTTTATTTGCTTGACGATGTCATCGGCGGCGGTGGTAAACACGATTTTGTGGTCACTGCTGCGGATCAGCGCCACCACGTCGATGTCGGTGGCGGCGGCAATATCGGCGGTCAGCTTGTCGTGTTTCTCGGCCTGGCGCGACGACGGCGGCTTGGTATAGCGCAGGAACAGTTGGGCGACCCGGGCGTTGTCGTGGAGGATGTCGCCGATCTCGTCCTTGACGATCTTGGTCGACTCCTGCAGCCAGATGCGCACGTTGCTGTCGAAGATCTGCGACAGCGTCGTCGCGGCCAGCTCCGCCGCGATCATCGTCGGGATCACCGTCACCAGCCAGAACGCCAACACCAGCTTGCGCTGGACGCTCCAACGCGAAATGGCAAAGGGGCGGGCTTTTTGGCGGGTCTTGTTGATCATCAGGTTTCGCTTATCGCAGCAGCCATGGCAGGGTCGGATCGATCCGGTCGGAGAAACACTTTTGCAACGAACAGCGCACGGTTGACCAGCCAGTTACGGTGGCGGAAAAACATGCTGTTGCCCTGGAACTCGCAGCCCAGCAGCAACTTGCTGGCATAGCCGGCCTGACCACATTCATATAACGCAATATCGTTGCGAATACAGTAGTCGATGTTGGTTAACCAACTGCGCACCGCCAGGCTGTATTCGCGACTGTAGTTACTGTCTTCGCCGAAAAACTTGTCAATCAGGCGATCCTGGTTCAACAGGATCAGGTTGAACGCCACCAGTTGCTCGTCCACCCAATAAAGCACACAGACCGCACGTTCCTGCAGCTGTTCAAGGATACCGGTGAAATAGCCCGCCGGCAGTCGCTCGAACTGCAGGTCGGAGCGTTCCAGGGTGGCCTCATACAGCGCCATGATGCGCGGCAGTACGTCGTCGATGTTGCGTCGCCACTCGACACGCGGGCCCGGCGCACGCAGTTTGCGGCGCAGGTCCTTGCGGGTGGCTTTGTCCAGCGAACCGAGGTAGGCGTCCACTGAACCAAAAGGGATCGGCAACAAGGCCGTTGGCAGGCTGGGCATGCTCTGGAAACCCGCGCCAAGGCAGCTGTTTGACCAGCCTTCGTCCCTGGTCGGTGCATCCTTGACCGCCACCAGCCCGACGCCGAACGTATCGGCATCCTGGCGCGCGGCAGCGAGCAATTGCGCAAGCAGAGCCTCGCGCCCTGATTCGGCAACGTGGCTGGCGATGCCCGCATTGCACTGCTCCGCCACCGGCGAGCCGATGGCATACAGGCCCAACTTCAAAACACCCGGCCACAGTCGCTCCAGGCGCTCGGTAAAGCGCTTGCCTACGCCTGACACGGTGGTGTCCAGGCGATACCGCGTGATGAACGCCGGTGCGACCGCCACCAGCCTTGCATCGTCAAACACCGTGAGGTAGCGCCACTGAAAGTCATCAATAGCGGCGTTTTCCACGGCCACGTAATAGTCCCAATCCTCCAGGGCATCGGGAAAACAGTCGTTCCAGGCACTGCGTTCGATGGCCCGAATGGTCGAAAAGGCTTGGGCGGTGATCACGTCAAATCCTTAGGGTTCAAGCCAGCTGTCGATAATCTTCAGGAGCCTCTGTGGCGTGTGCGTGCTGCCCGACAAACTCGGCACTCAACTCGATCACCCGACGGTATTGCAGGTCGACGGTGATCATGTGGTAGCAGTTGTCCAGCAGGATCTTGGTCACGGGGCCGCCGAGATGGCGTTCCACGTAATCGGCGTTCCAACGGCTGGTGATGTCATCCTCGATGGAATGCAGCACCAGGGCCGGGGTCTTGATCGATGGCATGAGCTTCTTCACCACGGCATTCATCCAGTGCAACTCGCGCACCGTGACGCCCTCCATGGTCAAGAGACCCGCCTCGCTGCTCTCCCCTTCCTTCATCTGCCGCTCGACGATCGCCCGCAGGCGCTCGTTCTTGATGCCGTAGGGCGGCTTTTCAGTAAAGCGGAACAGGCGCACACCGAAGGGAATACGGATCAGCAAGGGCGTGATGAACGCCATCTTGTTGATGCTCCAGCCGTCGTACTTCAACGTCGTGGAGTACATCAGCAAGCCGGCAACCTGGCCGGGGAACTGCGACGCCACGTACATCGACATCACCGCGCCCATCGACAAGCCGCCGACGAATACCTGCTCGTGACGCTGTTTCACCGCGACGAAGGTCTTGCGCACGCCTTCGTACCAGTCCTGCCAGCCGGTGGCTTGCAGGTCGCTGTTGTCCCCGCAGTGGCCGGCCAGGGTCGGCACGTACACCGTGCAGTTACCGACCTTGGCCAACCCCTGGGCCACCCGACGGAGTTCCGTCGGGGTGCCCGTCAGGCCGTGGATCAACAGGATCCCAATCGGACCGCTACCGAGAACGAAGCCGGCATCACCTTCACCGAGGTCGATCTCGTGGCTGCTCACCGTTTGGTCGCTCGCACAAGCAGTTGCTCGAGCAGCTTCAGGCCCAGGTCGATTTCCGGGTAGCTGATTTCCAGGGACGGTGCCAGGGTGATCACGTTCTTGTAGTAGCCGCCCACGTCGAGGATCAGGCCGAGTTTCTGACCGTCAACCACCATGTCGCCCTTCATGCCTTCCTCGACCATGTAGTCCAGGGTCGCCTTGTCCGGAGTGAAGCCGTCCGGGCCGCAGATTTCGCAGCGCAGGGCCAGGCCCAGGCCATCGACGTCGCCGATGATCGGGAAGCGCTTTTGCAGCTCTTGCAGGCCGGCCAGGAAGTATTTGCCCTTGGCCATGACCATTGCGCCGTAATCGACTTCGCTGGTCATCTTGAACATTTCCAGGCCTACCGCGGTGCCCAACGGGTTGGACGCGAAGGTGGAGTGAGTGGAGCCTGGCGGGAAGATCTTAGGGTTGATCAACTCTTCCTTGGCCCAGATGCCGCCCAGCGGGTTCAGGCCGTTGGTCAGCGCCTTGCCGAAGACGATCACGTCCGGCTTGACGTCGAAGTGTTCGATCGACCACAGCTTGCCGGTACGCCAGAAGCCCATCTGGATTTCGTCGACGACCATCAGGATGCCGTGCTGGTCGAGGACCTGCTTGAGCTCGCTGTAGAAGTTCATCGGCGGGATCACGTAGCCGCCGGTGCCCTGGATCGGCTCGACGTAGAAGGCGGCGTATTCGCTCTGGCCGACTTTCGGGTCCCACACACCGTTGTATTCGGTTTCGAACAGACGGGCGAACTGCTGCACGCAGTGGCTTCCGTATTCTTCCTTGGTCATGCCTTTAGGGCCGCGGAAGTGGTACGGGAACGGGATGAAGTTGGCGCGCTCGCCGAAGTGGCCATAGCGACGACGGTAGCGGTAGCTCGAAGTGATCGACGAAGCGCCAAGGGTACGGCCGTGGTAGCCGCCTTCGAAGGCGAACATCAGGCTCTTGCCGTTGGTGGCGTTACGCACCACTTTCAGGGAGTCTTCGATGGACTGCGAACCGCCCACGTTGAAGTGCACACGACCGTCGAGGCCGAATTTTTTCTTGGCGTCGACTGCAATCATTTCCGACAGCTCGATCTTGCCTTTGTGCAGGTACTGGCTGGCGATTTGCGGCAGGGTGTCGATCTGCTGTTTCAGCGCGTTGTTCAGGCGCGGGTTGGCGTAACCGAAGTTAACGGCCGAGTACCACATTTGCAGGTCGAGGTAAGCCTGGTCTTCGGTGTCCCAGACGTAGGAGCCTTCGCAGCGGCTGAAAATGCGCGGCGGGTCGATGTAGTGAACGGTGTCGCCGTAGGAGCAGTACTTGGCTTCTTTATCCAGAAGAACCTGGTCTTCTGCGGTAGCGATGCGGATATCAGACATGGTGGAAGAGTTCCTGATTGTCGGAAGAGGTGCTGAAGGAGGTGGCGTTGGCGGCGATGCCCTGAGGCAGCTTGGCCAGCAATGCCGGCAGTTCGGCGAAGGTGTCGAACCGCGCGTAAGGGATGTTGTTGGTTTCGCAGTAGTCGGCCAGGCTGGCCTTGGCGAAGACGAAGTCGGCGGTGGAGGCCACGCACATGTCGGACTTGCCGTCGCCGATCACCAGCACGCGCTTGTTGCGCGGCGTGGACTTGCACTTGCAGTTGCCGGAGGCGGCACGGCAGGCGTCGCTGGCATACGGGAAGTCGATGCGCCAGCTGTTCTGGTCGACCTGGCGCAGGCGGTTGGCGAGGATCGGCAGCAAGGTCACGTAGTTGCGCGACAGAATCCGCGCGATGCCTTGTTCGATGCCATCGCTGACCACTTCAATGGAAGCGCCCAGGCCCATGACGTGGTCGACGAAGTCCGGGAAGTCCGGATCGATCTCGACGCTGTCGAAATACGCCAGCAACTCGGCCGGGGTCGCCTTGATCAGCGCCAGTTGACGGCTCAGGCATTCGCGCGAACCGATGTGCCCATCCAGCCATTCCTGCTCGATGGTTTCCCACTCGGGGCCGGCGAAGCGTTGGAGGACGTTGTCGATGACGTCGGTAGGAGTGATAGTCCCGTCGAAGTCACACACGATATGCCAGTGGATCATCTGCATTTACCTATGAAGTAGGAGCGCGCTGTTGCGCTTGCAGGGGATAGAGCATGGAGTGTGCCAAGTGCCACCAACCCCTGTTTTCAAAGGGTTTGGCGGGTATCGGCGTGTGGTTGTGTCGGAACTTGCTACAATTTTTGTAGCTTGCTACAACCTAGATGAGTGCTTGCCTAAGGCAGGGCGTTTGCGCGTTCATGCGCGCATGTTCACAAAAGGAAATGGCTCCATGTCCAGGGTTACTTTTGCTGTATTCACCGGCTTGCTGGGGCTGTGGGGCGTTTGCGGCGCTGCGCTGGCGGACGGAATTACCGGTGAAGCCGGCGCAGGCGTCAGCTATCAGCCCCACGATCCGACGGGCAGCCGCTACGAAACGCGGCCGATCCCTTATTTCGACCTGGATTGGGGGAGTGTCAGCCTGGGTACCGACGATGGGCTGACCTGGAGTGCGCTCAATACCAACGGTTTTACCGCGGGGCCCTATATCAATTACCTGCCGGGGCGCACGGCCAATGGCTCGTTGCGTGGGTTACGCGATGTTTCGGACATGGCCGAGATCGGCGGTTTCATCCAATACGCTCCGGCTGATTTCTGGCGGGTGTATGCACAGGTGGGCCAGGCCGTGGGCGGGGCGCGTGATCAAAGCGGCGTGGTGGGCAAGCTCGGCGGCGAGTTGGGTTATCCGTTGGGGAGCGGCATTATCGGCAGCACCGGCTTGATGGCGCACTTTGCCGATGCCCGCCAGGCGCAGACGTTTTTCGGGGTGGATGCCAATGAGGCTGCGGCCTCCGGGTTTCGGCCGTATAACGCCAGTGCCGGGTTTCAGAACCTGACGTTGACGCAGAGTTTTGAGTTTCCTTTGGATGCGAAGTGGTCGCTGTTGACCAGTGCCAGTTGGATACACCTGGTGGGGTCAGCGGCCAATAGCAGCATCGTCAAGGAGACCGGGGATGTGAATCAGGGGCAGGTGCAGACGGCCATCAGCTATAAGTTTGATTGAAGCAACAGCAAAATCAAAGGCGGGCACGCTCCAAATGTGGGAGCGGGCTTGCTCGCGAAGGTCGTTAACGATGACTCGGGCCTCCTGATTCAACACGGCGCCCTCTGGTTCTTCGCGAGCAAGCCCGCTCCCACATAAAGCGGCTCTGCTTTTGCTTCTAACACTCAGGTCGGCTGCTTTTGATTTTTATCTGACAGCCCCATTCAGCCCTTGGCCTCACTGATAATCTGCCGAATCGCCCCGACAAACGCCTCAGCCGGCTGCCCACCACTCACCGCGTACTGATCGTTGAACACGATGGTAGGCACAGAAGTCACCCCGCGAGATACCCACAACTGCTCCTGCTCCCGCACCTCGGCGGCATATTCGTCCGAAGCCAGAATTTCCTCTGCCCGCACACGGTCCAGCCCAACACCCTCGGCAATCCCCGCCAACGTCCCGTGATCAGACGGATCCTGCTGGTCAGTGAAATACGCCTTGAACAATGCTTCCTTGAGGTTGTACTGCAACCCCTCAAGCCCCGCCCAATGCAACAGACGATGGGCATCAAACGTGTTGTAGATACGACTCTGCCCGTCCGTACGAAACGCAAACCCCAACTCCGCACCCATATCACGAATCCGCGCCCGGTTAGCCTGGGACTGCTCAGCCGTGGAACCGTACTTTTCAGTGATGTGCTCGGTAATGTTCTGCCCTTCGGCAGCCATGTTGGGGTTCAGCTCAAACGGCTGGAAATGAATCTCGGCCTGCACCTCCGGACCCAGTTGGTCCAGGGCCTCGGTCAAGCCACGCAGGCCAATGATGCACCAGGGACACGACACGTCGCTGACGAAATCGATTTTCAGGGGAGTACTCATGACTAGGCAACCTCGCTGGCATTAAACGCCGGAAAGGTCCCACGATACACCCCGTCAAGCCCTTACAAAACCTTCGCAGGCACCACCGGGTCGATCTGCGCCCAATGCGCCGCATCCTGCCGATGCGCTTGCAAGTAGGGCAAGACCGCCGCCAGCAACGGCGCCTTGAACGCCTCCTGGAAACGATGCGCCAGCCCCGGAATCAGCCGCAGCTGGCTGCCGTGGATATGCGCCGCCAGGTGCACCCCATGCATCACCGGCAACAATGGATCGGCCGTGCCATGCACCACCAGCGTCGGCACCCGCAGTTGATTGAGCAACGGCACCCGGCTCGGTTCGGCAAGGATCGCCATGATCTGGCGCTTCACACCGTCAGGGTTGAACGCCCGGTCGTACGACTGCGCCGCCTGCTGCAACAGCACCTTGCGATCATCCTTCACATAAGGACTGCCCAGCGCCGCCAGCAGGTCGGCCTGTTGTTCCAGGGCCACTTCACGATTGGGCGCGCTGCGGCGCGACAACAGTTGCACCAGCGCCGCACTCGGTGCCGGCAGGCCTTCGGC
>NZ_JACARK010000090.1:0-3580 GCF_013386655.1 Pseudomonas sp. K5002
CATCACCGCGGTGGTGGGCATGCCGATTCGCCTGGGGGGCGCCAGTGAGGTGTTGATCGGTGCGCTGGTGCTGGGGCCGGATGGCTCGGTGGCGGTCTATACCAAGCAGCATCTGCATCCCGGTGAAGACGTGGCGTTTGCTGCGGGGCAGGGCGGGGCGGCCCTTGAATGGGGGGACGACCGGATCGCCCTGGCGGTATGCGCGGATTTTTCCCACGCCAGCCACCCTCGACAGGCTGCCGAGGACGGGGCGAACATCTACGCTGCGGGTGTGCTGATCAGCGAAGGCGGCTACGCGCCGGACACCGCCTTGCTACAGGGCTATGCCGCCGAGCACCGGATGCTGGTGCTGATGGCCAACCACGGCGGTCCATCCGGTGGCTGGGCCTGCGCCGGGCGCAGCGCAATCTGGGGCGCCGACGGTGGTTTGATCGCGGCTAGCCCGGGTGTAGGCGATACGCTGGTGATTGCACGACGCGACACCGGCGGCCAGTGGCAGGGAGAACAGGTGGCAATCTAGGGAGTTCAGGCACATGGCGTTTCAACTGCAGGCCGCGACCAGCCAACACCTGGCCTTCGCCCGGACCCTGACCCACCAGGCCATGGGTAATTATTATCGCCAATACGACTTGTCGTGGTCCGATGCCGGTTTCGATACCGCCTGGGCCGGACGAGAAAACTGGCTGATCTGTCGCGATAACGAGGTGCTGGGTTTCATCAGCATCAGTCGTGACCCCAAGGCACTGTATATCCGCGAATTGCACATCCTTGAGGCGTTTCGTCATCAAGGGGCTGGCGGCTGGGTTATCGAGCAGATGGTGTACAAGGCGCGCGCGCAAGGGCTGGGTCTTTTACGGTTGACCGTTTTCAAGACCAACCCGGCGCGACGGCTGTATCAACGCAAGGGCCTGGAAATCGTAGATGCGGAGGATTGCTTCTGGCGCATGGAGCGCAATTGCCGGCCGTGATCAGGTGTGAGTACTGCCAATTTTGGGAAAACAGGCACTTGGTTTTAATAAGCGCATACTGACTTCAAGAAATGACTTCCTGATCTTGCCTTACGGTTTCGTCCTCAACCGGGATGATCCCGTCCTTCATGCCTAACAGGACCGCGACCTTGTGGGCTTCTCCCCGCCGTCCCTTTTTGCGCCCAGCGAGCACTTGATAAGTGGTTGCCGGGTCCACGCCATGTTCCCGGGCGAACGCTTGAACAGACTTACCTTGATGTTCCAGCCAAGCCTTGGCTTGTGCAGCAGTGCGAATACCGGGCATAGTTCAAAACCGTTCAAGTTTGTGTAAAACGAGATGAGTGTGTCACCTCTTGGGGTGTGCCAAATAGGATCATACATCCAAATGAGTGGAATCGGTTTCCGGTTAAGGCAAGAAAGAGAGCGACTTGGCCTGTCGCAGAAAACTTTTGGTGAAATAGGAGGTGTAGAAGCTAACGCACAGGGGAAATACGAAAATGGCGGCCGTGCGCCCAAGGCCGATTACTTGTCCCGGGTGGCAGAAAAAGGTGTCGATATCCTGTACGTGTTGACCGGCACGCCGACGCCGACCCAACTGGAAAATCTGAGCCAAATCGAAGAAAAAGTGCTGGGCAACTACCGTGCGATGTTCAAGGAAGACCAGGATGCAATCCATCGCCTGACTTCTACCCTGGCCGAGCATTCACTCTCCACCAATGGAAAAAACCGGTCATCGGCCCCGGATTCCTGACCTTTTACCCAGGAAATTGAGCCGCCCGCCACTCGGCGGCGGCCCGTTGTGCATTGAAACTCTATATATATGACGCTTGCAGCTAGGTCTGCGCCGTGGTTTTTTGCTAAGGTGTTCAGCAACCTATAAGACCATATCGCGAGGTGTCTGCTTGATTAGGGTGCTAGTAGTCGATGACCATGATCTCGTTCGTACAGGCATTACACGAATGCTGGCTGACATCGATGGCCTGCAAGTAGTCGGCCAGGCCGAGTCAGGGGAGGAATCCCTGATCAAGGCCCGGGAGTTGAAGCCCGATGTGGTTTTGATGGACGTCAAGATGCCTGGGATCGGCGGTCTTGGCGCCACTACAAAGTTGTTGCGCAGCCATCCGGATATCAAAGTCGTGGTAGTGACCGTGTGTGAGGAAGATCCTTTTCCTACACGGCTGCTACAAGCGGGCGCGGCTGGCTATCTGACAAAAGGCGCGGGATTGGCGGAAATGGTCCAGGCCATTCGCCTGGTATTTGCCGGCCAACGCTACATCAGCCCGCAGATTGCCCAGCAGCTGGCGATCAAGTCGTTCCAGCCCACCAGCGACTCGCCGTTCGATGCGCTGTCGGAGCGCGAAATCCAGATCGCCCTGATGATTGTCGGCTGTCAGAAAGTCCAGTCGATCTCCGACAAGCTGTGCCTGTCGCCGAAAACCGTAAACACCTACCGTTATCGGATTTTCGAAAAGCTTTCCATCAGCAGTGATGTTGAATTGACCCTGCTGGCGGTACGCCACGGCATGGTAGACGCCAGCGCCTGAAATGACAGCTCCTGAAATAAAGGTCCAATTCGATCCGAGTGCGTTCCTTGCAACCTGCAGTGGCCGTCCCGGCGTGTATCGCATGTTCGACAGCGAAGCGCGCCTGCTCTACGTTGGTAAAGCCAAGAACCTGAAGAGCCGCCTGGCGAGTTACTTCCGCAAGACCGGCCTGGCAACGAAGACGGCGGCACTGGTGGCGCGTATCGCCCAGGTGGAAACCACCATCACCGCCAATGAAACCGAGGCGCTGCTGCTTGAGCAGACGCTGATCAAGGAATGGCGGCCGCCCTACAACATCCTGCTGCGTGACGATAAGTCCTACCCGTACGTGTTTCTCTCGGACGGCGACTTTCCGCGTCTGAGCATCCATCGCGGCGCCAAGAAGCAGAAGGGCAAGTACTTCGGGCCTTACCCCAGCGCCGGCGCCATCCGCGAAAGCCTGAGCCTGCTGCAAAAGGCGTTTTTCGTGCGCCAGTGCGAAGACAGTTTCTACAAGAACCGCAACCGCCCATGCCTGCAGTACCAGATCAAACGCTGCAAGGCGCCATGCGTAGGCCTGGTTGAGCCGGCGGAATACGCCGAGGACGTGCGGCACTCGGTAATGTTCCTAGAAGGCCGCAGCAATGCCCTGGCCGATGAACTGTCCGGCGCCATGGAGCAAGCGGCCAGCACCCTGGATTTCGAGCGCGCCGCCGAACTGCGCGACCAGATCTCCCTGCTGCGCCGCGTGCAGGACCAGCAGAGCATGGAAGGCGGCACCGGTGACGTCGACGTCATCGCCGCCTTCGTCAACCCGGGCGGTGCTTGTGTGCACCTGATCAGCGTGCGCGGCGGCCGGGTGCTGGGCAGCAAGAACTTCTTCCCCCAGACCGGTATAGAAGAGGAGGTCGCCGAAGTCATGGCGGCGTTCCTTGGCCAGTACTACGTCAGCAGCCCCGAGCGCGACCTGCCGAGCGAGCTGATCGTCAACGTGGTGCATGAGGACTTCCCGGCGCTGATCGAAGCGATTCACGAATTGCGCGGCCGCGAGCTGGACATCAGCCACCGCGTACGCGGCACCCGGGCCCG
>NZ_JACARK010000897.1:0-2836 GCF_013386655.1 Pseudomonas sp. K5002
CCGGCGCAACTGGTGCGCCAGCAGAGCCTGGCGGAAATCGTACTGTTGGAGCCGGAGCCCGCACCCAGGCGCGCCTTCACCTATTTCGCCTACTGGATGATCGTCCACGGCGTCGCCTGCTGGCTGGCGGGGCGCCGGATCCCGATCCTGGCGATTGAACTGCGTTGCCCGCAGCCGGACTTCTGCGACGATTACCAGGTGATGTTTTCCGACAACTTGCGCTTTGACCGGCCGCGTACCCGGATGATCTTTTCCGCCGACTGCCTCGACCTGCCGATCAAGCGCAGCCCGGAGGAGCTCAAGCGCTTCCTGGCCCATGCGCCGGCCAACATCCTGGTCAAATACCGCGACCCGGACAGCCTTGCCACCCGCATCAAGACCGACCTGCGGCACATGCCCGCCGACACCTGGCCGGAAACCGAAGGCCTGGCCGCATCCCTGTGCATCTCGGCCTCGACCCTGCGCCGGCGTCTAGCGGAAGAAGGGCAGACCTACCAAGGCCTCAAGGACAGCGTGCGCAAGGAGTTGGCGATCGTCTGGCTGGCCGATTCCGACATCAGCTTTGCCGAGATCGCCACCCGCCTGGGGTTTGCCGATGCCAGCTCGTTCTACAAGGCGTTTCGCAAGTGGTCGGGCTCCAACCCCGGGCACTATCGCAGCCTGATATTGAACGAAGCACTGAGCCAGTAGGTCACTGCCAGGCACCCCCGGCACGTTTGCCTGCTTATCCACGCCTTTAATGATCTGGGTCACTTTCCTGCGCCGCCGTGCGTGTGATATTCGGCGCCACCGCTCCATCGTTCGTTTCCTGACGCAGCCTGATCGGCATTTGTCGCGATCAACGTCTACGCCATTTCCCTCATTCAAGAGCAGGATTTCATGGCACTTCACAGAACCGTAGAGACCCAGGACCAAGCCATCGAAGACGTCTATTCGAGTGGCTCCGCCCAGCACAAACTGCCCAAGTACCGCCTCCCGGACCACTCGACCACGCCGTCGGCCGCCTACAACCTGGTGCGCGACGAACTGCTGCTGGACGGCAATTCCCGGCAGAACCTGGCGACCTTCTGCACCACTTGGGTCGAGCCCGAAGTGCAGCAGTTGATGGCCGATGCCCTCGACAAAAACATGATCGACAAGGATGAGTACCCGCAGACGGCCGAGATCGAAAACCGTTGCGTGCACATCATTGCCGACCTGTGGCACGCGCCGAAATCGTGGCAAACCGTGGGTTGCTCCACCACCGGTTCCAGCGAAGCGGCGATGCTTGGCGGCCTGGCACTGAAGTGGAGCTGGAAGAAACGCCGGGAAGCGGCGGGGCTGCCCACCGACAAACCGAATTTCGTGTGCGGCCCGGTGCAGATCTGCTGGAAGAAATTCGCCCGTTATTTCGATGTGGAAATTCGCGAAGTGCCGTTGCGCGGTGACGCATTGGGCCTGCGCCCGGCCGACCTGCGGGAATATTGCGACGAAAACACCATCGGTGTCGTCGCGACCCTGGGCGTGACCTTCACCGGGATCTACGAACCGGTCGCAGCCCTGGCGGCCGAGCTGGACTCGATGCAACGTGACCTCGGCCTGGATATCCCGATCCATGTCGACGCGGCGAGCGGCGGGTTTATCGCCCCGTTCATCCAGCAAGAGCTGCAATGGGATTTTGTGATCGAGCGCGTCAAGTCGATCAACGCTTCCGGCCACAAGTACGGCCTGGCGCCGCTGGGCGTCGGCTGGGTTATCTGGCGCTCCACCGAAGACCTGCCGGAAGAGTTGATCTTCTACGTCGACTACCTGGGCGGCAACATGGCGACCTTTGCCCTGAACTTCAGCCGGCCCGGCGGGGAAATCATTGCCCAGTACTACAACTTCCTGCGGCTGGGGCGCGACGGCTACACGCGGATTCAACAAGCGTGCTCCGACACGGCGCAATGGCTGGCCTCGGAAATCACCAAGTTTGCCCCGCTGGAACTGGTGTACGACGGCAAGGATGGGCTGCCGGCGGTCTGCTACAAGCTCAAGGACGGCGTCGACCACGGCTTCAGCCTCTACGACCTGTCGGAGCGCGTGCGCATGCGCGGCTGGCAGATCGCGTCATACCCGTTGCCGTCCGATCGGCAGAACGTCGTGGTACAGCGCATCCTCGTACGGCATGGCGTGAGCCGTGACCTGGTGGCGTTGCTGCTGGAAGACCTGCGCAAGGCCGTTGCCCACCTGCAGAAAAACCCGGTGGCGCATTCCGACGCTGGCCCCAGCTTCAGCCATGGCGCCATCGCCGACCCGGTCATCCCGGCCGACACCCCGAACCTCGACTGAACGCACTGAACACTCACCGGGCCTCGAGGCCCGGTGCCTTTAGCGTTGCATCGCCAGGTACGAATCATCGTGACTGCCTTCTTTACTTTCCTGCACGACAACCCCTACATCCTGCTGTTCCTGGTGGTTGGCCTGTCCGTCTGGGTCGGGCGCGGCACCATCAAGGGTTATGGCCTGGGCGCGGTGGCCGGGGCCATCGTGATCGGCTGCGCGATTGCGACGTGGGCGTCGTACTACGGCGTACATTTCGAACTCGATAACTTTACCAAGAGCCTGTTTTATTACCTGTTCATGTACGGCGTCGGGCTGCGGGTCGGGCCTTCGTTCATCAACAGTCTCAAGGGTGATGGCCTGAAATTCACCTTCCTGGCAATCCTGTCCTCGTTCCTCGGGCTGGGTATCGTGGTGCTCGGCGTGCGGCTGTTATCCCTGCCGGTGGGCGCGGCGGGCGGGATTCTTGCCGGTTCGCAAACCATGTCGGCGGCGATTGGCTCCGCCGAACAGGCGATTACCTCGGGCGTGGTGC
>NZ_JACARK010000898.1:0-2481 GCF_013386655.1 Pseudomonas sp. K5002
GTCCAGGGCGCCATGGCCCATGGCTTCGAATACACGGCTGACGTTGGCCTGGCGGTCGACGGTGACAATCAGGATCGCACAGGGCGTCTCGGCCATGATCTGCCGGGTGGCCTCCACACCGTCCATCACCGGCATGATCAGGTCCATCAGAATCAGGTCGGGCGTGAACTCGGCGCAACGCTGCACTGCTTCCAGGCCGTTGCCTGCGACCCACACCACTTCGTGGGCCGGCTCTAGGCTCAACGCCCGGCGCAAGGCCTCCACGGCCATGGGCATGTCATTGACGATCGCAATCCTCATGCCCGTGCTCCTCCGATCAGCTCCACCACCGCGTCCAACAGCGCGTCGTCATGGAAGCTGGCCTTGGCTAGATAATAGTCGGCGCCGGCGTCCAGTCCACGACGACGGTCTTCTTCCCGATCCTTGTAGGAAACAACCATCACCGGCAGGGATTGCAGGCGAGTATCACGGCGCAAGAGTGTGACCAATTCAATACCGTCCATGCGAGGCATATCAATGTCCGTGATCAGCAGGTCGAAGTCTTCGGAGCGCAGCGCGTTCCAGCCATCCATGCCATCGACTGCCACGGCCACTTCATAACCGCGATTAAGTAACAATTTGCGTTGCAGCTCGCGCACGGTCAGCGAGTCATCCACCACCAGAATACGCTTGCGCGGTGCTTCGAGGGTTTGCTGGGTGCGTCGGGCGATGCGCTCCAGACGACCGGTATTCAGCAGTTTGTCCACCGATCGCAGCATGTCTTCGACGTCGACGATCAGCACCACCGAACCGTCATCGAGCAACGCTCCGGCGGAGATGTCCTGGACCTTGCCCAACCGGTCGTCCAGGGGCAATACCACCAGCGTGCGCTCGCCGATAAAACGCTCCACGGCAATCCCGTAGACCGCATCGCGCTCGCGGATCACCACGACCTTCAGGGTTTCCTGACTGCCCTGCCCCGGCGGGCGCTGCAGCAACTGGCTGGCGGCGACCAGGCCGACATGCCGGCCTTCGTGCCAGAAATGCTGGCGACCTTCCAGTTGCACGATGTCGTCGGGCGCAAGATCGCACATGCGCTCGATGTGGGCCAGCGGGAAGGCGTAGGCCTCTTCGCCAACTTCCACCACCAGGCTGCGCACTACCGACAGGGTCAACGGCACCTCCAGGTGGAAGCGACTGCCCTGCCCCGCCGTCTGCTCCAGCACCACCGCGCCGCGCAACTGGCGCACCATATGCTGCACCGCATCCAGGCCGACCCCGCGCCCCGAGACCTCGGTGACCTTGTCCCGCAGGCTGAACCCCGGCAGGAACAGGAACGTGAGCAGTTCCTCTTCGCTCAGGCGCAGGGCGGTTTCCACCGGCGACAAATGCCGGTCGACGATGGTGCCGCGCAGGCGCTCCAGGTCGACACCGTTACCGTCGTCGCTCAACTCCAGCACCAGCAAGCCGGCCTGGTGAGACGCCCGCAGGCGGATCAGGCCTTCAGCCGGTTTGCCCGCCAGCAGGCGTTGCTCGGGCATTTCAATGCCGTGGTCCACAGCATTGCGCAGTAAATGGGTCAGCGGCGCTTCGAGTTTTTCCAGCACATCGCGGTCGACCTGGGTTTTCTCGCCTTCGATTTCCAGGCGTACCTGTTTACCGAGGCTGCGGCCCAGGTCACGCACCATGCGCACCTGCCCGGCCAGCACGTCGGCAAACGGCCGCATGCGGCACGCCAGCGCCGTGTCGTACAAGACTTGGGCGCGTTGCCCGGCCTGCCAGCCGAACTCGTCGATTTCGGCGGTTTTTTCCGCGAGCAGCGCCTGGGCTTCGCTCAACAGGCGGCGGGTATCAGCCAGCGCTTCCTGGGCTTCCAGGCTCAGGTCGACGGTCTTGAGGTGGCCGTCGAGGTTTTCCAGGGCGCGGGCGCTGTTGCTCTGGATGCGCTTGAGGCGTTGCAAGCTGGCGAGGTAAGGCTTGAGCCGCTGGGTTTCCACCAGGGACTTGCTGGACAGGTCCAACAGGCTGTTCAAACGTTCGGCGGTCACCCGCAACACCCGCTCGCCGCCTTCGGTCATGCGCTTATTTTGGCGTGGCAGTTCGGCACTTACCGGCGGCGCGGGCTCGGGCTCCGGCGGCAGGGTCAGCAGCGCTTCCATCGACAATTCAGGTTCTGGCGCGGGTGTGGGCGGCGGCGCAGGCTTTGGCGCAGCGGGCGGCGCGACTTTCTGCGACGGATCGAGCAACCGCTCCATCAATGCCACATAGGACTCGATGTCCGCCGGGCCCACGGTGTTGCCCGGCGTGGCAATGCGCATCAGCAAATCGGTGCCTTGCAGCAGTGCGTCGATATGTTCCGGCAGCAGGTACAAGCGGCTTTCCTGGGCGCTGACCAGGCAATCCTCCATCACGTGGGCCACGCTGACCCCCGCGTCCACCCCGACAATCCGCGCCGCGCCCTTCAGGGAATGGGCGGCGCGCATGCAGGCTTCGAGCTGGTCG
>NZ_JACARK010000899.1:0-1453 GCF_013386655.1 Pseudomonas sp. K5002
TGGAACTGGGCGGCAAATCCGCGTTGCTGGTGCTGGCGGACGCCGACCTCGACCTGGCCGTGGAACTGGCCTGCGGCGGTGGTTTCTTCAACGCCGGGCAGATGTGTTCCGCCACCAGCCGGGTGTTGGTGGCCGACGAACTGGCGGACGATTTTCTCACCCGCTTGCAGGCCAGGGCCGAGAGCATTCGCATGGCGGACCCGTTTGCCGAAGACGTGGAAATGGGCGCATTGGTCAACCGTGCGCAGTACCAGCGGGTGCTGGGGCATATCGAACGTGGCCTGCAAGCCGGCGCGAAGCTGCTGTGTGGCGGCGGGCGCCCGGCGGATTTGCCTCATGGGTATTTCATTCGCCCGACGGTCTTCACTGAAGTGCCGTTGGACAGCGCGTTGTGGAACGAGGAGATCTTCGGCCCGGTGCTGTGCGTGCGCAGTTTTGCCAATGAGGCCGAGGCGGTGGCGCTGGCCAATGACAGTGAGTTTGGCCTGGTCGCGAGCGTGCTGAGCAGCAACGTGGAAGCGGCTGAGCGAGTGGCCAATGCTTTGCAGGTGGGTTTGGTGTGGATCAACGCGCCGCAGGTGATCTTCCCGCAAACGGCGTGGGGTGGTTACAAGCAGAGCAGCATTGGCCGCGAACTGGGGCCTTGGGGGTTGCAGGCGTTTCAGGAGATCAAGCATGTGATCCGGGCGGTGTAGAAACACTCAAGAGCACCACTGTTCCCTGTGGGAGCTGGCTTGNNGCCAGCTCCTACCTGTTGATTTGTGCCGTGTCAGCAGATGCATTTTTTCAATAGCGCCAACGACTTTCTCATTTGCCGCCCTCCCCCACGCCCGGCCTAATACTGCCCTTGTCAGTTCAAGGCTCGCCCATGGAAAACGTCCGCGCAAAACCCGCCACCGCCGTTTGGCTGATGATCAGCGTTGTGCTGGTTGCCCTCAACCTGCGCCCGTCGATGGCCGCCGTCGGCCCGTTGTTGTCGTCGATTCGCGCCGATGTGGCCCTGAGTTTCAGCACGGCCTCCCTGCTGACCATGCTGCCGGTCATGGCCATGGGCCTGGCGATGTTTTTTGGCATGGGCGTGGCCAAACGCTTCGGCGAGCATCGCAGCATTGTGCTGTCGCTGGTGGTGATCGGCCTGGCCACCGTCTCCCGGTTGTTCCTGGACTCGGCGGTTGAGCTGATCCTCAGCGCCATCGCGGCCGGTGTGGGGATCGCGATGATCCAGGCGTTGATGCCCGCCTTGATCAAGTCGCGCTTCAGCGACAACGTTTCCCTGTTCATGGGCCTGTACGTCACCGCGATCATGGGCGGCGCGGCCCTCGCCGCTTCGTTCTCGCCGTTTATCCAGGTGCAAACCGGCAGCTGGCGCATCGGCCTGGCCATCTGGGCGGTTCTCGCGGTATTGGCGCTGGTGTTCTGGTACGCCCAACGCTCGGTGCTGCCGCCGCTGCCG
>NZ_JACARK010000900.1:0-1390 GCF_013386655.1 Pseudomonas sp. K5002
GCTCGACAGCGCGCCGTTCAGCGCCCAATGCCGCGCCCTGCCGGCATTGCTCGGCCAGCCGGCGACCCTGGCCCAGGGTTTGTACTACCGCGCCTGGCTAACGGCCCACGGCATCCCGGTGCATCAAGGGGCAACGTTGTCGCACATCAACGGCGAGCAACGAGTGACGGGCATCCACTGGGACCAGCAGGAAATCGCCTGTGATGCCGTGGCCTTCGCCCATGCCCTGCGCAGCGAGACCCAACTGGCGGATTTACTTGGGTGTGAATTTGCCTGGAATGCATTGAACCGCGCCTGGTTGCCCCAGCGAGATGCGGCCGGGCGTAGCAGTGTCGCGGGCGTGTATCTGGCTGGCGACGGTGCCGGAATCATGGGCGCCGACGCGGCGCAAATGGCCGGCGAGCGAGCGGCATTGGCCTTGCTTGAAGACAGCGGTGTTGCCATCGACCACCGTCGCGGGCCCGTGCTGGAACAACAACTGGCAGGTATCCAGCGCTTTCGCCACGGCCTGGAAACCGCCTTCCCCTTCCCGGAAAACTGGGCCGCTGAAGCTCCGGACGAACTGATCCTGTGCCGCTGTGAAGAAGTCAGCGTCGGCGAAGTACGCGCGGTGGTGGACGAAGGCCACTGGGAAGTGAACCGGGTCAAGGCCCATTGCCGGGTTGGCATGGGCCGCTGCCAGGGCCGGATGTGTGGGCTGGCGGCGGCGGAAATCGTTGCCCAGCGCAGTGGCCGCGAGATTGAAAACGTTGGCCGCCTGCGTGGCCAGGCACCGATCAAACCCTTGCCGTTTGGCGTGGAGGTGCAGCCATGATCGACAGTGAAGTGATCGTGTTGGGTGGCGGGATTGTCGGGGCCTCGGCGGCTTTGATGCTGGCGCAGAAAGGTCGCCGCGTGGTGCTGCTGGAACGGGACTTTTGTGGCTCGCACTCCAGTGGTGTGAACTATGGCGGCGTGCGGCGCCAGGGGCGGCCATTGCACCAACTGCCGCTATCGCAACGTGCCCATGAGCTATGGTCCGACTTGCCGGGGCTGATTGGCATCGACGGGGAATACGTGCGCTCCGGGCATTTGAAACTGGCCCGCAGTCATGACGATCTGGCGGCTCTGCAGGCGTACGCCGACGCTACACGTGGCTTTGGCCTGGGCCTGCAAATGCTCGACCACGCTCAACTGCGCGCCCGGTTCCCGTGGGTGGGTGATGTGGCAGTCGGCGCGTCGTTATGCCCCGAAGACGGCCACGCCAATCCGCGCCTGGTCTCCCCCGCCTTTGCCCGCGCAGCGCAACGGCAGGGTGCTCGGGTGATGGAGCAAACCGAAGTCACCCATCTTGAACATGACGGCCAGCGGTTTCAGTTGCGCTGTGCCAATGGGCTGCAGCTGCAAGCCC
>NZ_JACARK010000901.1:0-1920 GCF_013386655.1 Pseudomonas sp. K5002
CAGGTTGGTCTGCTCGGCGATGGAGCGAATCACATCGAGCACCTTGCCGATGTCCCGCGATTGATCGGCGAGGTTTTGCACCAGGCTCGAGGTGTCACCGATGTTGGTACTCAACGCCTGAATCGCACTGACGGTTTCGCCGACGCGCTGCTGGCCGTCACGGGCCGTTTCATTGGAGAGCCGGGTGGATTCGGAAGTGGAGACCGCATTACGTGCCACCTCATCGGCGGCCGAGGTCATCTCGTTGACCGCGGTGGCGGCTTGCTCGATTTCAGCGGTCTGCTTTTGCAGGCTGCGGCTGCTCTGGTCGGTGATGCCGTTGAGGTCGGTGGCCGATGCCGCCATCTGCCCGGCCGACTGGCGAATCAGCTGCAAGGTACTGCGCAGGCTGCCTTGCATGGTCTGCAACGCCACCAGCAGGCGCGTCACTTCGTCATCGCCGGTCACTTCAACGGTTTGCGTCAGGTCGCCTTGGGCGACGTGTTCTGCGGCGCGCACCGCGTGGCTGAGCGGGCCGACAATGCTACGCGTCAGCAACCAGGCCAGGGCCACGGTGCTCAACGCGGCCAGCAGCACGAAGCCGAAGACCATCGTGCGCGAGCGGCTGTACTGCAACTCGGCCGTCTGGCCCTGCAGGTTTATCTGGGCGTTGTAGTAATCGGCCAGGGCATTGAGCTGATTGCCGGAACCGTCGACCACGGTCTTCATGTCCACCAGCAGCAACTTGTTCAGCTCGGCGGTCTGCTGCTTGTCGGCAAGGATGAACGACTGGGTGAGGCCTTGCTGGTATTGCCGCAGGGAGACCTGAAACTGGTCGTAGAGATTGCGTACCTCGGGGGTATCAATCACCGCATTCAGGTCGGCCAGTTTCTTCGTCAGATCCTGGCTGCGGGTGTCCATCTGGCTACGGTATTGCGAGAGGCTCGCGGGATTGGGATCAAGGGCCATGCGCAGGGAAATAGTGCGGATGCGCAGCATGATTTCGCGGATATCCGAGACCAGGCGCATTTTCGGCACCAGGCCACTTTCAACCTGCACGGCGCTTTCGCGGATGCTTGCCATGTTCGAGAGCGCAAAGAACCCCAACAGCGCCACGAGCAAGGCAATCAAGGCAAAACCGAGACCCGCACGGCGGGCGATGGACAGGTTGCGGAGCGACATGGCGATTGTTCTCATTATGGGCATACGACATCGTATGACAGAGTTTAGGCCAGTCAGGGCGGGACTTTAGGGGTGTCGACCAGAAGTTAAGAGATATAAATTATCGACGTGAAAGGCCCACGGGGCGGACGCGCCTTGAATGTATTTCCAAGGCAGTCCGGGGCGCTTTATTCAGCGGGTTACATCGACCACGCCTGCGCACTTGCAAAAAACGCCTGAGCATTACTGTCCAGCGTTTCCAGGTGATACCCGCCCTCCTGCACGATCACACACGGCAACCCCAATCCACGAATGCACTCCCCCAGCCGCGCAAATCCTTCCCGCGTCACTGCCACTTTGCTCTGTGGGTCCAGCTCGTAGATATCGAACCCCAGCGACAACACCAGCACGTCCGCCGAGAAGTCCTTCACTGCCTTCAATGCCAGTTCCAGCTTTTGGAAAAACACCGCCTCACTCGCGCCATGCGCCATCGGCAGGTTGAGGTTGAAGCCTTCACCCGCAGCAGCGCCGCGCTCTTCGGCAAAGCCTGCAACACCCGGATAGAAGTTGGTCGGGTCGCCGTGAATCGACACGTACAGCACGTCATCACGCTCGTAGAAAATCTCCTGGATGCCTTGCCCGTGGTGCATGTCGGTGTCGAGTACGGCGACGCGCTCGAAGCCAGCGCGCAACGCCTGCGCCGCAACCGCCGCGTTGTTGATATAGCAGAACCCACCGGCTGCATCAAAACGCGCGTGGTGGCCTGGCGGGCGGCATAGC
>NZ_JACARK010000902.1:0-1615 GCF_013386655.1 Pseudomonas sp. K5002
GAAGCCGGCCTCTTCGTGGGCGCGGGCCACGGTCTCCACGTAGTCGGGCTGCAAGGTCGGGCCGCTGCGAGGGTGGATCTCGGAGGCGTGGTGGCCGCCGATATAGCCGATAAATTCGATGCTCATGGTCAGTCCTTGTTGAGGGCAGGAATAAAGCTGCTATCGAAAATAGGGGCCGCACCCGGGCCTGTAAAATGCCGATTGGTTCTATCCTAATTATAAAAATACAGAATCATAGTTTTATATCGTTATCAGTAATGCGCATTTTAATCGTATTAGGTTATTCCCAAATAGAATTTCACTGAGGTTTTTTATGCGAATAGCATGAAACCGCAGCGGCGCTCCTGGCCGTGTTCTTGATGAGGAAGGAAGCCCGATGACTGAAAAGTCCCTTAACGCCAGTTCGTTTTCCGTCGACAAGGCCGAGGGTCAAGCCGGCGTTGCATCCCGCTTGATTCCGCGCTGGCTGCGCAACTGGCGCACCCCCGATGTGTTGCTGCGGCTGGTCAGCCCGATTGTGTTGCTGTTGCTGTGGGAACTGGCCTCCGAGCTGGGCTTGATCCCGGCACGGATCATCGCCGCGCCGTCTCAGATTGGCGGCACCCTGTGGGCAATGATCGTCTCCGGAGAGCTGGGCAAGCACCTGCTGGTGTCCCTGCAACGGGCGCTGCTGGGCTTGAGCATCGGCGTGAGTATCGGGGTGGTGGCCGCGTTGATCACCGGCCTGTCGAAGCGCGGCGAGGTAATCCTCGACTCACCGATGCAGATGCTGCGCACCATTCCTTCCCTGGCACTGGTGCCGTTGTTCATCCTCTGGTTTGGCATCGGCGAGTTCACCAAAATCGCACTTATCGTTACCGGCACCACCTTTCCGGTGTACCTCAACCTGTTCGCCGGCATCCGCAACATCGACCCCAAACTGATCGAGGCCGCCAACACCCTCGGCCTCAACCGTCGCGAGCTGATCTGGCACGTGATCCTGCCGGGCTCGTTGCCTTCGTTTTTTGTCGGCCTGCGCTATTCCCTGGGCATCTCCTGGCTGGCCCTGGTGTTTGTCGAGCAAATCAACACCACCGCCGGTATCGGCTACCTGGCCAGTGATGCGCGGGACTTCATGCGCACCGACGTGATCGTGATCTGCCTGTTGATCTATAGCGTGCTGGGCCTGCTGATCGACGGCTTGATCCGCACCCTGGAACGTTTTGCCCTGGCCTGGCGCCCATCGTTTGTGAGGAACTGACATGTCGATTCTCGAAGCTTCAACAGCACCGGTGCAGTTGCGCAATGTGGTGCGCCAGTTCGGCCAGCAGCGGGTCATCGACGGCCTGGACCTGGATATCGCCCCGGGGGAGTTCGTTGCGTTGCTGGGCGCCAGCGGGTCCGGCAAGACCACTTTGCTGCGCAGCCTCGCGGGCCTGGACAGCATCGACAGCGGCCAGTTGCGCGTGCCCAAGGCCCGGGCGGCGGTGTTCCAGGAGCCGCGCCTGATGCCGTGGAAGCGCGCCTGGAAAAACGTGATTCTCGGCCTGCGGGTTCCCGACGCCAAGGCCCGTGCGGTGCAGGCGTTGACGGAAGTCGGGCTGGCCCATCGGCTGGAGGCGTACCCGGCGACCCT
>NZ_JACARK010000903.1:0-1224 GCF_013386655.1 Pseudomonas sp. K5002
CAAGCTGGAAACCTGGCCACTGCGCCCGGAGCCGGGCCTGCCGGAGCCGACCCTGCGTGCGCCGCTGGTCTCCACCACCATCGAATCACTGATGCACGTGGCCCATGAAGGCCTGGGGATTGCCTGCCTGCCAGACTTCATGGTCCGCGAATCGGTGGAGCAGGGCCGGCTGCAACGGGTGCTGGACTATTACCTGGAGCACAGCGGCAGCTTCTGGATGCTCTGGCCATCAAGTCGCCATGCCTCGGCGAAATTGCGCGTGTTTATCGACCATATGGGCGAGCGGCTTTTTCCTGCGGACACCGTCCCGTAAGGCTGTGACGTTTTACCGACAGGAATTCGCGCGCCGAGGCCACGTTCTGTTGCACAATACCGCCCTGACTGTTTTCCTCAGGATTTTCGATGTCGACATCATTTCACTTGCGTAGCCTCGGGTTGGCGCTGGTGCTGGCGGGCGCTGCGGGCTGCTCGTCACCCAAGACCGCTATTTATGAACATGAGAACTTCGACGACTCCGGCACGTTTTCCCGTGATTACCCGGTCAGTGACACGGCGGCCTGCGAAGCGGCGCGGCGTGCGCTGTTGAGCCAGGGTTACATCATCACCAGCAGCGATCCAAAGCTGGTGGCGGGTAACAAGAGCTTCCAGCAGACCGGCGAAACTCACCTGCAGATCAGCTTCAACGTGGTGTGTGCCGACGATGGCAGCGGCAATCATCACTCGACGATGTTCGCCAACGCCTTGCAGGATCGCTACGCCTTGAAGAAGGTCAACAACTCCGCCAGCCTCGGTGTGGGTGTGTTGGGTTCGGTGTCGATGCCCATTGGCTCCACCGACGACTCCATGGTCAAGGTGGCCAGCGAGACGGTGTCTGCGCCGAAATTTTATGAGCGTTATTTCGCCCTGGTGGACGTTTTCCTGCCCCAGGAAGTGAAAAAGGCAGCGCATATTCCAGAGAAGCCCAAGGCTGACCTGGGCATCCCGGAACCTAAGGCAGCTCCGGCGGCCGATAAGGCCGATAAGGTCGAAGCGCCGAAAGAAGTGCCAAAAGAAGCGCCGGCCACACCGGCAGCCCCAGTGACGCCGGCGGTAGTGCCAGCGGCATCGGAGCCGGTGGTACCACCGGCGGAACCTGCGCCGATTGCACCAAAGGAAGCCCCGGCACCTGCGCCAGAGGCCACCACTCCTGCGCTGCCGGCGCCGACCGAAGCGATTCCGCCTCTG
>NZ_JACARK010000904.1:0-1277 GCF_013386655.1 Pseudomonas sp. K5002
GCTCTGGGCGCACCACTGGCGCAACGCCTTGGCATCGGCAACGGTGGCCCGGCCCGACGTCAGCAGCACCAGCCAGTCACGCGCTTCATCGTGCAGGGGGCTGTCGAGCGCAGCACGGGCAGCGGAGAGGTTAAAAATGTTCAAGCGCGCAGGTACTCAACGGATTATCAGGGACTCAATCACTAAGACGGTTTTCCGGCCCCGGGACCGAACCGCTGGATCACTTTTCTTTCAAGGCGCTGTGCACAGTGGCCCAGCCCGGCCTTGATTTCCTTTTCGACCATGCGCGTGGAAATCCCGAAACGCCTGGAGATCTCCAGGTGTGGCGCCTCTTCCAGACGTGCAGCGATAAGGATCTGGCGCCGCCGCGCCGGCAGTTCGTAGAGGGCCTTGAGCAAGGACTGGATTTCCCGCTGGCCACCCACCACCCGCGACGGGTCCTGGGCTTCATCGACGGTCTGCAGCAGCTCTTCGACTTCGCTGCCGGTCAACAGTCGCGCATCCGCCTGGCGTCGGTCAGCGGCGATGTTCAGCGCCATTCGATACAGGTAGGCATTGGGTTGCGCCAGGTTCGGCGGTACGTCCATGCGGTCGACCCGCAGGTAGGTCTCGTGCAGCACGTCGTTGGCCAGGTCCTCAGACCCGAGGCGCTTGCGCAGGCGTACCTTGAAGTCCTCGTAGGACGCCAGGAACAGGCTGACCATCATGCTGTGGCCGGTGTCTTTCATGCCCCGGAAACTCCTTCCCCTGCTGTGCATTCCATGCGTGTTCCTGTTGAATCGGGCATCAAAAGTAAGGTCACCGGCAAGCGCAGCGAACTGGGCGCCGGGCGTTCGACCCGGGTGGCGCCCAGGCCACGTACCAGCGCTTCGTCACGCTGCAGGTCACCGGTGGAGCTGACCAGGCGGCTGTGTTCGATCACCCCGTCACCGTTGACCCACACCTGCACCAGCGCCCGGAAACTGCCGGGGCGGGTCAGCGGCGAACGGCACAAACTGCGTTCGATCGCCTGCTGCAAGGCCGCGGCATAGCTGTTGTTGATCCGTGCTGCATGCCCTGCCTTCAGCCCCCGCGTCGTGGCCGGCTGGCTGACCTCGGGGACTTGCAGGGTGAACGCATCGCTGCGGGCATAACGCGCCATCAGGCCACTCCCTGTCAGCAGCAGGCCCAGGGCTTGCTGCGCACTGTAGCGGCCATGCACGCCGATGGAGCGCCGGCCCCGGGTCAACTCGCGGTCCACCAGCACCGCCATGCCGGTGGCATGGCTGAACGCCTGC
>NZ_JACARK010000905.1:0-1074 GCF_013386655.1 Pseudomonas sp. K5002
GTGACCACGTCCACGATGGGCGCCAGTAACAGATTCACGCCCCGCCCGCGGGCCGCGGCGGCCATCTCGAAGCAACGTTGCGCGAGGTCCTCGGCGCCGAGGTCCTGGAGCTGCGCCCGGGTGGCGACCGCCGGGACCAGTTGGTGCAGGCGTTCGATTCCGCCGAGTTCCTGGTCTACCGCGATCAGCACCGCAGAGCCCGCCAGCGCCGTGGCTTCCTTGACGATACTGATGAAATCGGCTTTGGACTCGCCCGCCTTGCGCGCCGGGCTCATGCCTCGGCCCACGTATTCATCCCGGGTTTCCCCAAGCAACAGGGACACACCACCACGGCTCAGGTAACGGCGCACATTGTCGTCCAGGTGCAAATCCCCGAATGCGGGAAGCAGTACCGAATACGCGGCGCGATGCAGTTCGCTTGACATTGTTTTTCCTCAACAGCGTTTGGGTGAGTCGTTGGATGCGCAGCGGTGCCACGCATGAAATCAATTACCGCGGGAAAGGCACCCAGGCCCGCTGCTGGTGGGATTCGAGGCTGGCCTGGGACAACAACACCCCGCGCACGCCTGCGTGAATATCCGGCAACGGGACGCTGGTCGCTGTGCGCCATTGCGCCCCGGCGTCCAGGGCCTCGGCGAAGTCGGCGTACAGCACGGCCAGCGCTTCCAGATAACCTTCGGTATTGCCCGCCGGCAAGCTGGTGAACGTCAGCGTCTGCGGCCTGTTGTCGGACTGGCCTCGCCGATAGATGCGGTCTGCACCGTCAGTGGGCGTGAACAACAGGGTTTCCGGTGACTCCTGGCACCATTCGAGCGAAGCCAGGCTGCCGACGACCTTGAAGCGCAAGCCGTTGCGATGCCCGGGCGCGGCGAAACTGGCCCACAACAATCCATCCACGCCGCCGTCGAATTCCAGTTGCACCACGCAGGTATCGTCCAGGCCCCAACCCGGCACCACGCTGGTCAACTTGGCGTTGAGCTGGGTGCAGCGCTGCCCGGACAGAAACTCCAACAGGTTGAAGGCGTGGGTGCCGACGTCTCCCAGCGCGCCGGTGGGGCCGGCCTTTTGCGGGTC
>NZ_JACARK010000906.1:0-2350 GCF_013386655.1 Pseudomonas sp. K5002
GCAACACCCAGGCGAGCACGAAGATCAGCCCCACCACCAGCAACAACCCCAGCACCAACTGGGTGAGTTGCCCGCCCACACCGCTGCCGAGTGCCGGCGCAGCCGCCTGGGCAACCGGTTCTGCTGCCATTACGCTCAAGGGCAGCGTCGATAACAGTCCTACCAATGAGCGCTTCATATCAACGCAACTTCTTGATGCGTTCGCTCGGGCTGATCACGTCGGTCAGGCGGATGCCGAACTTCTCGTTGACCACCACCACTTCGCCATGAGCGATCAGCGTGCCGTTGACCAGCACGTCCAGCGGCTCGCCGGCCAGGCGGTCCAGCTCGATCACCGACCCCTGGTTGAGCTGCAGCAGGTTGCGGATGTTGATTTCGGTGCTGCCGACTTCCATGGAGATCGACACCGGAATGTCGAGGATCACGTCCAGGTTCGGACCGTCGAGGGTCACCGGGTCATTGTTCTTCGGCACGCTGCCGAACTCTTCCATGGGAAGGCGGTTGCCAACCGGTGCAGTGGCCGCATCGGCCGCCAGCAGTGCATCGATATCGTCCTGGCCGACATCGCCGGTTTCTTCCAGGGCAGCCGCCCACTCGTCAGCCAGGGCCTGGTCTTCGGCGGAAGTGTTTTCGTGTTCGGTAGCCATTACATGTCCTCGGCGGAGCAGAAATTAAGGTGGATCAGCGACGGTTGATCGGTTCGATCACTTGCAACGCCAGGTTGCCTTTGTGAGAACCGAGCTTGACCTTGAACGACGGCACGCCGTTGGCGCGCATGATCAGTTCTTCCGGCAGGTCGACGGGAATCACATCCCCCGGCTGCATGTGCAAAATATCCCGCAAACGCAGCTGGCGACGGGCCACGGTGGCGCTCAGGGGTACGTCGACGTCCAGCAGGTCTTCGCGCAGGGCTTTCACCCAGCGTTCGTCCTGGTCGTCGAGGTCGGACTGGAAACCGGCATCGAGCATTTCGCGCACCGGCTCGATCATCGAGTACGGCATGGTCACGTGCAGGTCGCCGCCGCCGCCATCGAGTTCGATGTGGAAGGTGGAGACCACAATGGCTTCGCTGGGGCCGACGATGTTGGCCATGGCCGGGTTCACTTCCGAGTTGATGTACTCGAAATTGACTTCCATGATCGCCTGCCAGGCTTCCTTCAAGTCGATGAAGGCCTGCTCCAGCACCATGCGCACCACCCGCAACTCGGTCGGGGTGAATTCACGGCCTTCGATCTTGGCGTGACGGCCATCGCCGCCGAAGAAGTTGTCCACCAGCTTGAACACCAGCTTGGCGTCGAGGATGAACAGCGCGGTGCCGCGCAGCGGCTTGATCTTCACCAGGTTGAGGCTGGTGGGCACGTACAGCGAGTGCACGTACTCACCGAACTTCATCACCTGCACGCCGCCCACTGCCACGTCCGCCGAGCGGCGCAGCATGTTGAACATGCTGATACGGGTGTAACGGGCAAAACGCTCGTTGATCATTTCCAGGGTCGGCATGCGTCCACGGACGATGCGATCCTGGCTGGTCAGGTCGTAGCTTTTGACGCTGCCGGGCTCGGCAGCCATTTCGGTCTGTACCAGACCATCGTCGACGCCATGGAGCAGCGCATCGATTTCATCCTGGGACAGCAGGTCCTGCACGGCCATGTCGTGATCCTACTGCAATACGAAATTAGTGAAGAGCACCTGCTCGATCACCGGTTTGCCGACTTCCTTCTGGGCCACTTCCTGCACGCTGGCAGTGACCTTCTGGCGCAGCATTTCCTGGCCCACCGGGGTGGCGAGGGTGTCGAAGGGTTGGGCGGAAAACAGCATCACCAGGTTGTTGCGGATCACTGGCATGTGCACCTTGAGGGCATCCAGGTCTGCCTGGTTACGCGCCAGCAGGGTAATGCTCACCTGCAGGTAGCGTTGACGGCCGTTCTGATTGAAGTTGGCGACAAACGCCGGCAGCATCGGCTCGAAGATTGCCGGTTGCTTGACGTTGGGGTTGACCTCGGCCGTGGCGGCCGGTTTGCTCTGGGCACTGTGCATAAAGTACCAGGTAGCCCCCACGGACAGGCCGATCGCCAGGAACAAGGCCAGGACAATCAGCAGGATAAGCTTGAGCTTGCCCTTGCCTGCGGGTGCTTTTGCTGCGTCGTCGCTCTTCGCCATGCCAATAATCCGTCACTATTCTGGGATTCATAGTTCTGGGGAAAGGCAAGAGCAAGTGTTATGCCAGAGTTGTCAGTTCGGTCACGGTTTCGCCGACACTGCAAAACCAATGTGGGAGCGGGCTTGCTCGCGAAAGCGGTGGATCAGCACCTGTAACGGTGACTGACACTCCGTATTCGCGAGCAAGCCC
>NZ_JACARK010000906.1:2373-3180 GCF_013386655.1 Pseudomonas sp. K5002
CCGCTCCCACATTTTGATCATCGCCAGGGCTCAGATCAGGCGTAGTAGTCCACGGCACTGGAGCCAATCACCGACTGCACCACCGGCGCGGCCACTTCAGCCACCTCACCGATACCGCCGCCATCAACCCCATCACCCCGCCCGCCACTGCCGCTGACGCCGCGAGCCTGGTTCTGCTGTTGCTGGTCCTGCTGCCCCTGCCAGCCACGGGACTGGTCCGACACGTTGACGTCGACCTGGCCCATGCCCTGCTGGGCAAACATCTCCCGCAGGCGGCCCGACTGGCTTTCCAGGGCTTCACGCACCACCGCATGGCCGCTCATGAAGGTGACTTGCGCCTGCTGGTCGGCGGACATCTTCACGCTGATGTCCAGGCGACCCAGTTCAGCGGGCTGCAACTGGATCTCTGCCGACTTGAGGTTGGCGCTGGACAGGTACATGACCCGGTTCACCACCTCATCGGTCCAGCCACTCTGGTGCATGGCCAATGGCGCGTTGGCCACCGGCGGCAGGGCATTCGCAGTTTTCGGCGTGGCAGCCTGGGTCAGCGCGGCGAGGCGGTTGGCGAAGTCATCGACACGGGTGTCGCTGCTGGCGTCCTTCAAATCCTTGAGACCGCCGTCGATCAGACCGGCAAAGGCTTTGTCGCCGCCCTGGTCGGTGCTGTCCTTGGACGCTTGCTGGTCGACCATATTGGCCAGGCCTGTGACGAAGTTTTGCGCGGCAGTCGGCTGATCCTGGGTCGGGGCCGGGGCGGTTTTTGCCGGGGCCTGGCTGCTGGCGGACACGTGTCCGCCCTGCTCCATG
>NZ_JACARK010000091.1:0-6608 GCF_013386655.1 Pseudomonas sp. K5002
TGGCACCAGGCCGTGCACCGCCGACAGGCCGGCCAGCAGCGGAATGCCGATCTTGATCAGCGACACACCGGTACGGCGCGCAACGATAAACACCAGCGGGATCAGCAACACAAAACCGATCTCGAAGAACAGCGGAATGCCCACCAGGAACGCGGCGAACATCATTGCCCACTGCACCTTCTCCTTGCCGAAGGCCCGCACCAGGGTTTGCGCGATCTGATCGGCACCGCCGGAATCGGCCATCATCTTGCCGAGCATCGTACCCAGCGCGAGGATAATCCCGACAAAGCCGAGCACCCCGCCGAAGCCGTCCTGGAAGGCCTTGATGATCTTGTCCACGGGCATGCCCGAGGTCAGGCCGAGAAAGCCTGCTGCGATGATCAGCGCAATGAACGGGTGGACTTTGAACCGGGTGATCAACACGATCAGGCCGATGATGGTCACCACTGCATCGAGCAGCAGATAGGTATCGTGGGACAAGCCAAACATGGGGGTCTCTCCTGTTTGTTGTTGTTATTAAAGCCGGTAAAAAATTCAGTGCAGGCGGACAGCGCTATCTTGTCCGGCAAAAAATTATTTGTTTGGTTCAAAGCCGTGTTCGAGCCACCAGGCATTGGTTTGCTCGGCCAGTTCTTCGACGCTGTCTTCACTGGCGTTCAGCGCCAGGGTCAACGGCTCGCCCACCGGGGATTCCAGGGTGGCGAACTGGCTGTCTATAAGGCTGGCCGGCATGAAATGGCCGGGGCGATGGGATACACGGTCGGCGGCGACTTCGCGGGTCAGCTCCAGAAACACAAACCCCAAGCCCGGCGCGGCTTCGCGCAGGTGGTCGCGGTATTTCTTCTTCAGGGCCGAACAGGTGAGCACCGGATGCTCGCCGGCCTTGAGCGAGCGGCGCAGCTCATCGCACAGGATGTCGAGCCAGCCGGCGCGGTCTTCGTCGTTAAGGGGATGGCCGGCGCTCATCTTCTCGATGTTCGCGGCGGGGTGAAAGCTGTCGCCTTCGATGGCAGTGGCGCCGTTCAGCAGGCACAGGGCCTCGCTGACGCTGGACTTGCCACAGCCGGAAACACCCATGATCACGAGGGCAGTAACAGGTTGACTCATGAAACACCTCAAGACGCAGATAGCGCTACCTTTGCACGCTGTAAGGCTAGTGCAAAAACAGGCTTTTCCCGCGCCGTCTTGTCATTTTTATGGAGTGACGCGTGCATCTGCTCCAAAGGTTTGAACGGGAACAGGCATCCCGACGTTCAAGAATTTGCAGGGTCTTGGAGACAGCGCTACCTTAGTGCCTCGATTTTTGTTTGGCAAGCCGCCTGATGACTCCCAAGAACGATAAAAATACCCGCACCACGGGCCGCCCCACCCTCAATGAAGTGGCCCGCCTGGCTGGCGTGAGCCCGATTACCGCCTCCCGGGCCTTGCGCGGCATCAGCACCGTGGCCACCGAACTGGTGGAAAAAGTGCAAAAAGCCGCCGCCGAACTGAGCTACGTGGTCAACCCGGCCGCCCGTGCCCTGGCATCTGCCCAGAGTCAGTCGGTGGTGGTGTTGGTGCCGTCGCTGTCCAACCTGCTGTTTATCGAAACCCTGGAAGCCATCCACCAGGTGCTGCGGCCCAAGGGCTTTGAAGTGCTGATCGGCAACACCCACTATTCCCGCGACGAAGAAGAAGACCTGCTGCGCAACTACATGGCCTACCAGCCACGGGGGCTGCTGCTGACCGGGTTTGACCGTACGGAAAGCGCCCGGCGCATGGTGGAATCGAGCAATGTGCCGTGTGTGTACATGATGGACCTGGACCCGAGTGCTGGCCTGAACTGCGTAGGATTCTCGCAGTTGAACGCCGGGGAAACGGCGGCCGCGCATTTGATCTCACGGGGTCGCAAGCGCCTGGCCTACATTGGCGCGCAACTGGACCAGCGCACGTTGTTGCGCGGTGAAGGCTTTCGCCGGGCGTTGCAGCAGGCGGGGTTGTACGACCCGGCACTCGAAGTGCTGACGCCACGGCCATCGTCGCTGGGCCTGGGTGGTGAATTGTTCCTGCAACTGCTGGCCAGCCATCCGGACGTGGACGCGATCTTCTTTGGCAACGACGACCTGGCTCAGGGTGCGTTGCTGGAAGCGCTGCGCCATGGCATCAAGGTGCCGGACCAGATCTCGGTGCTGGGCTTCAACGACCTGCCCTCCTCCTCGTTCATGGTGCCGCGACTGAGCAGCATCAGTACGCCGCGTGAAGCCATTGGCCGGCGCGCGGCAGAGCATTTGCTGACGGTGATGGCCGGCAACAAGATCGCCCGGCCGGTGGTGGACATGGGGTTTGAGTTGAAGGTGCGCGAGAGTACCTAGGCGGTAGCTGTAGGAAGTGGCTGGTGTTGATGGCAGCGCCTTGCTCCGTTACCTACAGGTACGTCAGAATCCGCCGGCTTGTGCGCCTGGGTAGGGCTCTCTAAGGTTGCCCGGTCGCTGAATTTCTCAGTGATCGGGTTTAGTAGCCTGGACAGTCATACAGAATGAGCATGAGCTTCATCTATCAGACTTACGGGTCTGTGCTTGATGGTGGCTGTGCGCAGGGCGCCCTTGTGGCGCGCCGGATTTTTGTGTGACTTTGCCGGTCTACTAACCTGCGTGCAGCCGCCACCCTTTCGTTTAGTAGCGATCAGGTGATGGCCCAGATAGAGGTCACGCTTATGTTCAAAGTTACTCCCAATCCTCCTTCCTTATTCACCGTCAGCCCCGACGCCAACAGCGAAAGCCTGATCGCCAACAGCTACGAGACGTTTTCCTCGGTCAGCACGTTATTGCTCGACCTGTCTGATGAACTCACCGGCAAAGACCGCGACACCGCATTGGCGATTCACCAGTTGAGTGAGTTGGGCGTATTGCTGATGGGCAAGCTGATGGACCAGGAATCACCACTGATCTAACAGACCGCACGCGGTCAAACTGTGGGAGCGGGCTTGCTCGCGAATGCGGTGTGTCAGCCGAGCTTTCCATCACTGATACACCGCATTCGCGAGCAAGCCCGCTCCCACATTTTTGATCCTGCCCACTTAACAACCTCGCCGTGCCTTCTGGCCCCTGCTAAATTGCCCCCTGCCTTCTCACCCTCGTCAGGAAAGCACCATGGGCCATTTGCTGAAAATCCTCGGTCGCACTTCTTCCATCAACGTGCGAAAAGTCCTGTGGACCTGCCAGGAACTGGATATCCCCTACGACCGCGAAGACTGGGGCATCGGCTTCGCCTCCACCCAGTCCCCCGAATTCCTGGCCCTGAACCCCAACGCCCAAGTCCCGGTGATCATCGACGACAACGGCGTGCTGTGGGAATCCAATACCATCTGCCGCTACCTCATGGGCCTGCACCAACGCCACGACCTGTTGCCTGTCGAGCCGGCAGCCCGGGCCAGAGTCGAGCAATGGATAGACTGGCAAGCCATCGAACTCAACCGTTCCTGGGGTGCTGCGTTTACCGCCCTGGTGCGCAACAACCCGGACGGCCTGGACGCGCCAGCCATCGCCGCCGCGGTAAAGGCCTGGAACGACAAGATGGGCCTGCTCGAAGAACAACTGATCAAAACCGGTGCCTACGTCGCCGGTAAAGACTTCACATTGGCCGACATCCTCATCGGCCTGTCGGTGCACCGCTGGTGGATGACGCCCATGGAGCATCCGTCCTACCCGGCGGTCAGCGCTTACTACGAAACCCTCAGCCAACGCCCCGGCTTCAAAACCTTCGCCCTCGACGGCCACAACTAAAAACAAGGACTACACAATGAACGGACTCAACGTACTACTCACCGGCGCCTGTGGCCGCATCGGCAAGACGTTTTTCGAAGCGTCGAAAGACCGCTACCGCTTCACCCTCACCGACCGCATCGAGCCGGATTTCGCCCTCGGCGAGCACCGTTTCATCCACGCCGACCTGAGCGACAAAACCGCCCTCGCCGCCCTGCTCGATGGGATTGACGTGATCGTGCACCTGTCGGGCATCCCCCACGCCAGCGCGACCTTCGACGAGTTGTTGCCCAACAATATCCTGGCCACCACCTACCTGTTCGAAGCCGCCGTGGCCGCAGGTGTGAAGCGCCTGGTATTCGCCAGCAGTGCCCAGACCATCGAAGGCTACCCGGTAGACCGGCAGATCACGCCGGGCATGCCTGTATTGCCCGCCAACCTGTACGGCGTGAGCAAATGCTACGGCGAAGCCCTGTGCGGTTTTTACGCGGCCAAAACCCCGCTCTCCACCATCGCCCTGCGCATCGGTGCGTTTGAATTCCCCGAAACCCACGACCTGAACAACGCCCGCGACCTCAGCGCCTGGCTCAGCCCCCGCGACGCCGTGCAACTGCTGCAACGCTCGGTGGAAACCATCGGGGTGAAACACCTGATCGCCCATGGCATTTCCAATAACCGTTTCAAACGCCTGGACCTCAGCGAAACAACCCGTGTGCTGGGTTACCAACCGGTGGATGATGCGTTCCAGGCATTCGAGATCCCGATCACTTATTGAGTCTTCTGCCCATGTCTTCACCCTCTCTTGCAGACGGTATCGACCCGATCCGCGCCGCGCACATCAGCGCGCGCATTGATCGGTTGCCCGCCGTCGCCACTGTCTGGCGCCTGGTGGCGCTGCTGTCGATTGGCGGCTTTTTCGAGCTGTATGACTTGTTCCAGACTGCCTATATCAGCCCCGGCCTGATCAGTGACGGAATTTTCCACACCGGCAGCCAGGGCGTATTCGGCTTCTCCGACCAGGCGGCCTTTGCCTCGGCGACCTTTCTCGGCCTGTTCCTCGGCGCCAGCCTGCTCAGCCCGATTGCCGACCGCTACGGGCGCCGGGCGATCTTCACCTTTGCGTTGATCTGGTACACCGTCGCCACCGTGTTGATGGGTATCCAGACCTCCGCCCTGGGCATCATCTGCATGCGCTTCCTGGTGGGCATTGGTTTGGGCATCGAGCTGGTGACCATCGACGCCTACCTCTCGGAACTGGTGCCCAAGCGCATGCGCAGCTCGGCGTTTGCCTTTGCGTTTTTCATCCAGTTCCTGTCGGTGCCGGCGGTGGCGTTGATGTCGTGGTGGCTGGTACCCCAGGCACCGTTCGGGATTTCCGGCTGGCGCTGGGTAGTGGTGAGCAGTGCGGTATTTGCGCTGTTTATCTGGCAACTGCGCAAGCGCCTGCCGGAATCGCCGCGCTGGCTCGCACAAAAAGGCCGTTTCGAGGAAGCCGGGCAGATCATGGACAGCCTCGAAGCGCGCTGCCGGAAAGACCACGGCAAGCCACTCGATGAGCCGGAACCGCAAGCCGTCAGCGTGCAGGGCCAAGGGCGCTTCGCCGATATCTGGCAACCGCCGTACCGGCGCCGGGCGTTGATGCTGATTGTGTTTCATGTGTTCCAGGCCATCGGTTTTTTTGGCTTCGGCAACTGGCTGCCGGCCCTGCTCTCGGGCCAGGGCGTGAGCGTCACTCACAGCCTGGGCTATGCCTTCATCATCACCCTCGCCTACCCGTTGGGGCCGCTGCTGTTTGTGAAGGTGGCGAACCGGTTTGAGAACAAATGGCAGATTGTCGGCTCGGCGCTCGGCGCGGTGATCTTCGGCAGTTTGTTCGCGCTGCAAACCACCGCCGTGGGCCTGGTGATCTGCGGGGTGATGATCACCTTCTGCAACGCCTGGCTGAGTTTCAGTTATCACTCCTACCAGAGCGAACTGTTCCCCACCAACATCCGCGCCCGGGCGGTGGGTTTCTGCTATTCGTTCAGCCGGTTGTCGACGGTGTTCAGCAGCCTGTTGATCGGCGTGATCCTCGAACACCTCGGCACGCCCGGCGTGTTGGCGTTTATCGCCAGCAGCATGTTGATCGTGATGATCACCATCAGTTGGTTCGGCCCGCGCACCCGCAACCTGGCGCTGGAGAACATTGCCCACTAGCGGCAAACAATGGCCGGCGGCACGCCAACGCTTGCCGACGGTAGCGACCAAAAGCCCCGTAAACACGGGGCCATACCACTGGGCACGCTAATTGCTCCACCTGTGGCACCGCCCACATCCACAGGTGTCCTGATCATGCTGATCAACAACAATCCCCAGGCTCAGTCGACGATCCAACGCATCAAGCGCGCAGACATGGACCCGGCCAACGCCGCGGCCAGCGCGCTGTACAGCGGTGCTGCGCAAAACGTGCAACAGGGCACTACCACTGTATCGACCACACAGGCAGCGGCCGACGCCACTGCCGACAACATCAATGCCGCCTTCGCCAAGACCCGTGTGCAGTTGCAAGCCACCACCGCAACCGCCTCGACCACCGATACGGCCAAGACTGACTCCACCACGTCGGCCCGCAGTGACTTCACCGACTACATGAAAAAAAGCCCGGCCGAGCGCATCCGCGAGCAACTGCTCAAGGAACAGGGTTTGACCGAGGACGATGTGAAGAACATGCCTCAGGACAAGCAGGATGCTATTTCCAAGGAAGTTGCAGAACGCCTGAAGGAGCAGCAGGCGCAGCAGGTAGCGGCGAAGACGGCTGACCCGCAGGCGCAGACGGTGAAAGAAACCCTGGCTGCGATCTAAGCCACACCACAAACCAAATGTGGGAGC
>NZ_JACARK010000091.1:6632-6902 GCF_013386655.1 Pseudomonas sp. K5002
CACATTTGATCTGCGGTGTTACTGCAATTGCAGTGTCGAGTTGAACTGACTGATCGCATCCACCACATGCCGTGACCCTTCCTGAATCTCCAGGATCACCTGCCCCGCCTCATTCGCCAGCTCCACCCCAAGCCCCGTGCGGCTCAGGCTCGACTGCATGCTCGACACCGCGCTGATCGACAGGTCGTGGTTCTTGCGCACCACATCCACAATCTCGATCGTCGCCTGGCTGGTTCGCGCCGCAAGGCTGCGCACCTCATCCGCCACCAC
>NZ_JACARK010000907.1:0-3206 GCF_013386655.1 Pseudomonas sp. K5002
CGCGCTTGGAGCGTGCCTGGCGTTCGGCAAGTTTCTGTTCCTCTTCGCGTTGCAGCCGCGCGTTGCGCTGTTCAAACCGTCGCCGGGCCCGGTCGCGCTTGAGGCTGCGTGCCTCGCGTTCATGATCATTGGAGGCCAGCCCGCCGACAATCGGTACCACGGTGCTCAACGGACGCATTTCGATGCAATCAACCGGGCAGGGTGCTACACACAGGTCGCAACCCGTGCACTCGTCGACAATCACCGTGTGCATCAATTTGGCAGCACCGACGATAGCGTCCACCGGGCAGGCCTGGATGCATTTGGTACAGCCGATGCACTCCGCTTCACGGATAAACGCGATCTGTGCGGGCGCTTCCCCTCGAGATGTGTCCAACTCCAGCACCGGGAGCTTCAACAGCTGCGCCAGGCCTGTAATGGTTTCCTGGCCGCCCGGAGGGCACTTGTTGATCGCCTCGCCTTGGGCAATGCCTTCTGCGTAGGGCTTGCAGCCAGGATGCCCACATTTGCCACACTGGGTTTGCGGCAGCAGGGCGTCGATACGTTGAATCAGGCTCATGGTTTGATCATTGCGTTGGAACCCGGAAAAGCCACAGCCAACAACGGGCCGACAGCAAACAGAATCCGATTATCCGGCAAGCGAGGAGGGGGTACTAGCTGAAACCGCCCCATGGCCGAGACCATGAGGCAGTTAGCCATTGTTACTTGATGCGCTGACCCGGCTTGGCGCCGCTGTCCGGGCTCAACAGGTAGATCTCTTCACCGCCAGGGCCGGCCGCCATCACCATGCCTTCGGAGATACCGAACTTCATTTTCCGCGGCTTGAGGTTGGCGATCATCATGGTCAGGCGACCATCGAGCTTGGATGGGTCCGGATAGGCGCTCTTGATCCCCGAGAACACGTTGCGTTGTTCATCACCGATGTCCAGGGTCAGGCGCAGCAGCTTGTCGGCGCCTTCCACGGCTTCGGCCTTGAGGATCAGGGCCACCCGCAAGTCCACCGCAGCGAAGGCGTCGAAGTCGATTTCCGGCGACAACGGATCTTTCGCCAGTTCGCCATTGCCCGCAGGTGCAGCGTCGCCGGTATCGGTCTTGCTGGCCTCGAGGTCTTCTTTCGATGCGTCGGTCATGGCCTGCACTTTTACCGGGTCGATACGGGTCATCAGCGGCTTGAACTCATTCAACTGATGGTTGCCGAGCAGTGTCGCATGGTCATTCCAGGTCAGCGGCGGCACATTGAGGAACGCCTCGGCGTCGGCTGCCAGCAATGGCAACACCGGCTTGAGGAAGATCACCAACTGACGGAACAGGTTGACGCCCGTGGCGCAGATCGCCTGGACTTCAGCCTGCTTGCCTTCCTGCTTGTTCAGCGACCACGGCGCCTTGTCGGCGATCCAGGCGTTGGCGCGGTCGGCCAGGCCCATGATTTCGCGCATGGCCCGGGCAAAGTCGCGAGCTTCATAGGCATCGGCGATGCTCGGCGCGGCGGCCAGGAATGCATCGGTCAACTCAGGTGCGGCATTTTCAGCCACCAGCACCCCGGCGTTGCCCTTGTGGATAAACCCGGCGCAACGGCTGGCGATGTTGACGACCTTGCCCACCAGGTCCGAGTTGACCTTCTGTACGAAGTCTTCCAGGTTCAGGTCCAGGTCGTCGACACCACGGCCCAGCTTGGAGGCGTAGTAGTAGCGCAGGTATTCCGGCGACAGGTGGTCCAGGTAGGTGCGCGCCTTGATAAAGGTGCCACGGGACTTGGACATCTTCTGGCCGTTGACCGTCAGGTAACCGTGCACGGCAATGCCGGTTGGCTTGCGATAGCCCGAACCTTCAAGCATTGCAGGCCAGAACAGCGCGTGGAAGTTGACGATGTCCTTGCCGATGAAGTGGTACAGCTCGGCCGTGGAGTCCTTGTTCCAGAACGCGTCGAAGTCCAGCTCCGGCGTGCGGTCGCACAGGTTCTTGAAGCTGGCCATGTAGCCGATCGGCGCGTCCAGCCACACGTAGAAGTACTTGCCTGGCTCGCCCGGGATCTCAAAGCCGAAGTACGGCGCATCGCGGGAGATGTCCCACTGTTGCAGGCCGGCGTCCAGCCATTCGGCAATCTTGTTCGCCACGGCGTCCTGCAGGGTGCCGCTGCGGGTCCAGGTTTGCAGCATCTGCTGGAAATCCGGGAGCTTGAAGAAGAAGTGCTGGGAATCCTTGAGTACCGGGGTGGCGCCGGAGATGGCCGACTTCGGATCCTTCAGGTCGGTGGGCGCGTAAGTGGCGCCGCATTTCTCGCAGTTGTCGCCGTACTGGTCCTCAGTGCCGCATTTCGGGCAGGTGCCCTTGATGAAGCGGTCGGCCAGGAACATTTTCTTTTCCGGGTCGAAATACTGGGTGATCGAACGCGTGGCAATGTGCCCGGCGTCCTTGAGGCGCAGGTAGATCTGGCTCGACAGCTCGCGGTTTTCGTCGGAGTGGGTCGAGTGGAAGTTATCGAAATCCACCAGGAACTCGGCAAAGTCGGCGCTGTGTTCAGCCTGGACGTTGGCGATCAGTTGTTCCGGGGTGATCCCTTCCTTCTCGGCGCGCAACATGATGGCCGAACCGTGGGCGTCGTCCGCGCAGACATAAATGCATTGATTGCCGCGATGCTTCTGGAAGCGCACCCACATATCGGTCTGGATGTACTCAAGCATATGGCCAAGGTGGATAGAACCATTGGCATAGGGCAGGGCGCTGGTGACGAGGATCTTGCGTGGCTCGGACATGGGGCTCGGCTACTTGATGAAACGGAGGTCGGCCACTATAAAGCGCCGGGAAATTTATTTCACCCCGTGCGGCTGTTTCCGGATTTTCCCGCAGGCCGAAAGCGTGCCGCTGGGGCGCTGGAACGGTTAGGATAGCCGCCTGTTTTAGTCAGTCTTTTTTCGGGAGTAGCCCATGAGCGCCGTCAATCGCGCAGCGGTGGAAGCCGTTCTTCGCCAGTACACCGACCCCTACCTGAACCAGGACCCGGTCAGCGCCGGGTGCGTACGCGCCATCGACGTGCAGGGTGACAAGGTTTCGGTCCAGCTTGAGCTGGGCTACGCTGCAGGCCTGTTCAAGAGCGGCTGGGCGCAGATGCTGCAAATGGCCATCGAAGGCCTGGACGGCGTCAGCTCGGCCAGGGTCGACATCCAGTGCGTGATCGCCCCGCACAAGGCCCAGGCGCAGGTTCCGGG
>NZ_JACARK010000908.1:0-3639 GCF_013386655.1 Pseudomonas sp. K5002
GTGCCGGATGCCGGTGACGAGGCGGGCGCCTGGCTCAGCGAATTCATCGGCAAACCCACGCGGCTGGTGCAAGTGCCGCTGTCCCGTGCGCGCACGACCGAGGCCGGCTACGGCAAGGATGATGACAAGGTCGCGTTTGCCGATGGCTTTCCGTTGCTGCTGATCGGCCAGGCGTCCCTGGATGACCTGTCCCAGCGTATCGGTCGGCCCATGGAGATGCTGCGTTTTCGCCCCAACCTGGTGATCGAGGGCAGCGAAGCCTTTGCCGAAGACGGCTGGAAGCGGATACGGATCGGTGATGTGGAGTTTCGCGTGGTCAAGTCCTGCTCACGCTGCATCCTCACCACCATCGACCCGGCGAGTGGCGAGCGCAGTGCCGACCGCGAACCGCTGGCCACGCTCAAGACCTACCGCGAGCAAGAGGGCGATGTGATGTTTGGGCAGAACCTGGTCAACGATGGGGTGGGCCGCCTGGAAGTCGGCATGCCGGTGACGATCCTGGAGTAAGCAGCCCTGAAATGAAAAATGCCCGTCTCTCGCGAGACGGGCATTTTTTTTGGCTATCGAACGTTTAGCCGCGGTATTCGCACAGGTAGGCGGTGTCGACCGCCACCTTCAGCTGGAACTTGCTGTTGGCTGGCACGTTGAACTGGCTGCCGGCGGCGAAGGTTTCCCAGTCGGTGCTGTCTGGCAGCTTGACGGTCAGTGCGCCCGATACCACGTGCATGATTTCACGCTGGGCAGTGCCGAACTCGTATTCACCCGGGGCCATGACGCCGATGGTCGCCGGACCTTCTGCAGTGCCGAAAGCGATCGACTTGACGGTGCCGTCGAAGTACTCGTTGACTTTAAACATGGGCGAATCCTCGGAAAAGGGTCAAGAAAGGTCGGCCAGTATGCCTTCTACACGGGCAAAATCAACGGCAGCAGCCGTGCGGTATTGCGTGCATCTTCCAGCGCCCGATGCTGTTGGCCGTGGAACTGCATGCCGGCCAGTTGCAGCGCGCCGTTGAGCCCCAGCGGCTTGTCCAGGCGCCGGGCCTTGGCGAAGCGTTGCTTGAGGTTCACGTGGGGTGTCTGGCCCAGCACGCTGCTCAAGCCATGGCGCTGCCACTCCAGTTCCAGTTGCTGGCGATCGTAGTCACCCCAGCTCGCCCAGCCTTCCAGGCGTGCCTGGTGCTGGCCAAGCCAGCGTTCGAACAGCGGCCACACCTCGATCAACGGCGCGGCAGCGTCGATATTCGCCTGGGTGATGTGGGTCAACTGGCGGCAGAACGGCGTCAGCAGCGGCCTGCGCAATGGCCGCACGAAACGCTGGAAATGGTCCAGTTCACGGCCCTGGCGGTTGACCAGGCTCACACCGATTTCGATGATTTCCATCTCGGTCACGGGCCAGCCGCCTTCATCCGTTGTGGCTTCAAGATCAATAATCAGCCAATGAGGCATCGCAGGTTCCCGTACTCTTCCCGTCCTGATGGGGATAGAGCGTAGCCAAGCCTGCTAGTTCCGCCCAGGGCTTACTCGATCTCCAGCAAAATCTGACGGTTCCTGACCTGATCGCCTGCAACCGCCTGGATTCGCTTGACCACGCCACTCATGCCGGCCTTGAGTGGGTGCTCCATTTTCATCGCTTCCAGCACCAGCAACAGCTGGCCCTTGCTGACCGAATCGCCTTCGCTGACCCGTACTTCGACAATTGCCCCATCCATCGGCGCCTTGACCGTGCCGTTGCCGGCCTCGGCCTGGCGGGTGGCGACGGTTTGGGTTCGATCATTGATGCACACGCCGGGCAACCAGAGCCGGGTGCCTTGCAGGTGGTAGGCAATGCGACGGCGAATGCCGTTGAGAACGGCGGTGGCCCAGCGTCCGTCGGTGGAGAGGTCGCGTATTTCGATGGCGTGCAGATCAATCTCGACTTGCAGGCAATTGTCCGCCAGTACACTGAGGCTGATGGTCCGGGGCTCGTCGTGTTCGGCCAATTGCCAGGTCCAGGGTACGCTGGCGTTGTTGCGCCAGCCGGATAATGGCTGGGTGTGAGCGCTGGCGCTGTGTTGGTAAAACAGCGCGGCGGCCAGGGCCAGCTCTTCGTTGGTCGCGTGGGGACGCGGGATGTCGCTGAAGTGTTCGGCAATAAAGCCGGTGCTGAAATCGCCGGCGATGAAGTGTGGATGCTTGAGCAGGCTGGCCAGCAGGCGCTGGTTGGTGGGCACGCCGAGCAGCACGCAGTCTTCCACGGCCCTGACCAGCTTGCGCCGGGCCTCTTCGCGGGTGGCGCCGTGGGCGATGATCTTGCCCAGCATCGAGTCGTAGAACGGGGTGATGCGCTGGCCTTCCAGCACGCCATGATCGATGCGCACACCTGGCGCCGGGTCCCAGCGCAGTACGTCGCCGGTTTGCGGGAGGAAGCCCTGGGCCGGGTCTTCGGCGTACAGGCGCACTTCCATGGCGTGACCGGTGAGGGTCACTTGTTCCTGACTCAGGGGCAAAGGTTGGCCGGCGGCGATGTGCAGTTGCCAGGCGACGAGGTCGAGGCCGGTGATCAGTTCGGTGACCGGGTGTTCGACCTGCAGGCGGGTGTTCATTTCCAGGAAGTAGAAATTGCCGTCGCGGTCGAGCAGGAACTCCACCGTGCCGGCGCCGACGTAATTGACGGCGCGCGCGGCCTTGAGGGCGGCTTCGCCCATGGCTTGGCGCAGCTTGAGGGTCATGACGGGGCAGGGGGCTTCTTCGATGACTTTTTGATGGCGGCGCTGGACCGAGCAGTCGCGTTCGCCGAGGTAGATCAGGTTGCCGTGGGTGTCGCCGAACAGTTGGATTTCGACGTGGCGGGGGGCGATCAGGGCTTGTTCGAGGATGAGTTCGGCGCTGCCGAAGGCGTTTTGTGCTTCGGAGCGGGCGGTGCGCAGGTGTTCCAGCAGGGTGTCGGGGTTGGGTACCAGGCGCATGCCGCGGCCGCCGCCGCCGGCGCTGGCCTTGATCATCAGTGGGTAGCCGATGTGGGTGGCTTGTTGTTGCAGGGTTGGGTCGTCCTGGTCGGGGCCTTGGTAGCCCTTGATGCAGGGGACGCCGGCGTTGAGCATGGCGATTTTTGAGAGGCGTTTGCTGCCCATCAGGTCGATGGCTTCGGGGCTGGGGCCGATGAAGGTGAGGCCGGCGTTTGCGCAGGCTCGGGCGAAGTCGGGGTTTTCGGAGAGGAAGCCGTAGCCGGGGTGGATGGCGTCGGCGCCGGTGCGGTGGGCTGCGTTGAGGATGGCTTCGATGTTCAGGTAGGACTGGGTGACGGGGGCGGGGCCGATGTTGATGGCTTCGTCGGCCATCTGGACGTGCAGGGCGTCGGTGTCGGCTTCGCTGTAGATTGCTACGGTGCGGTAGCCCAGGGATTGGGCGGTGCGCTGGATGCGGCAGGCGATTTCGCCACGGTTGGCTATGAGGATTTTGTTGAACATCGGCATGGTGGTGTCCCTTGGCTTGTCGGGTACATATCCGTTTCTTCGGTAACGGCTGCTTATGGTTCCGCTCTTACAGCGGGTCACTTTTGAAAAGCGCAAAAGTAACCAAAACGCTCTGCCCCGCCTGTCGGCACCTCGCTACGGCTCGGTGTTCCCTCACTCCGGCATTACTCCGCGGGCCGCCGCGACG
>NZ_JACARK010000909.1:0-513 GCF_013386655.1 Pseudomonas sp. K5002
ACCCGGCACGCCGATCGGCACGCAGCGCAGGTCGGGATCCAGCACAAATACCTGGTTGTTTGCGGTCGGCCGGCCGATCGGCATGTGCAGGCAGTCATCGCCCGGCGCCTCGGTGATCGGGTAGAACGCCACGTCATCCGAACACTCGGCCGGACCGTAGGCATTCATCAACGGGATCGACGGGAAGCGTGCGAACCAATCCTGTGCCAGCGCTGGCGGCAGTGCCTCGCCGGTGGGCAGCAGCCAGCGCAGACTGGCCAGGTTGTCTTGTGCGCGCACCTCCTGGAGCATGCCGCGAATCAGCGCCGGCACGGTTTCCAGCAACGTTAACTGCTGCGCCTGTACCGCATCGAGCAAAGCCAGCGGATCATGGGCCTGCGCGTCGGGCAGGATATGCACGGTGGCACCCACCAGTGGTGCGGCGAGGAACTGCCACACGCAAATATCGAACGCCGGCGAAGCGGTCTGTGCGATGCGGTCATGTTCACCCAGGCCCAGGGCCGGGACTTTACC
>NZ_JACARK010000909.1:594-857 GCF_013386655.1 Pseudomonas sp. K5002
TAAAAATCACATAGGCCAGTTGGTCGGGGTTGTGCGCGTATCCAATCGCGGGCTTGTCCTCGCCTTGCCACAGGGCCTGCGCGACCAGGCACGTCGGCTGTGTGCGCAGCTGCGGCAGCACGCTATCCAGCACGCCGGTGGCGCTGTCGCACACCAGTAGCAGCGGCGCTGCACCCAGGTTAAGCAGTTCGGCCAGGCGTGTGGCCGGCTGTTGAATGTCCAGGGCCTGGAAGGCGGCACCAGCCTTGAGTGTACCGATCATC
>NZ_JACARK010000910.1:0-277 GCF_013386655.1 Pseudomonas sp. K5002
TCGGCCGCGCGCAGTTGCGAGCCCTGGAAGACCAGGCCCGCCAACACGGCCTGACCCTGGCCAGCGTGCTGTGCTGCGCCTATACCCAAGTGCTGGGCCGCTGGAGCGCCAGCCAGCATTTCCTGTTGAACGTGCCGCTGTTCAACCGCCAGGAGCTGCACCCCTGCGTCCCGCATCTGCTGGCGGATTTTTCCAACCTGGTGCTGCTGGAGATCGACCAGCGCCAGGCGGGTTCTTTCGCGCAGCAGGCGCAAGCCCTGCAACGCCAACTGCACCG
>NZ_JACARK010000910.1:344-1853 GCF_013386655.1 Pseudomonas sp. K5002
GCGACATCGCCCACAGCGCCTGGCCTGGTGTGGAAGTGCTGCGTGAGTTGTCCCGCACCCGGCAAGGCGGCGCCCCCGTAGTGTTTGCCTGCAACCTTGGCGAAGCGTTTGTCGACGCCACTTGCCGGCAGCACCTGGGCGAACCGGGCTGGGCCTTGTCGCAAACGCCCCAAGTGTGGCTTGACCACCAGAGCTATCCGCTGCCCGATGGCCTGTTGCTCAACTGGGACGGGGTAGATGCGCTGTTCCCCGAAGGCCTGCTGGACGAAATGTTCACCGCCTATGGCGACCTGCTGGCGTGGCTGTGTACCGGTGACTGGCGCCAACCCGCGCCGCTGCCGTTGCCCCAAGGCCAGCAAGAGGTCCGTGCAGCGGTCAACCACACGCCCTGGGCCTATGACAAAGGCTTGCTGCACGATGGCTTTTTCCAACAGGCGCAGGTGCACCCGCAGCGGGTGGCATTGATCACCGAGGACGCTGAGTTGAGTTACGCCGAGCTGGCGGCCCAGGCCCTGCAAGTGGCAGGTGCCCTGCGCCAGTGGGGGATTGAACCGGGTGATACGGTGGCGATCACCTTGCCCAAAGGCCAGGCGCAAATCGTTGCGGTGCTCGGCATATTGGCGGCGGGCGCGGTGTATGTGCCGGTGGGTATCGAACAGCCGGCAGCCCGTCGCGACATGATCTATCAACGCGCCGGAGCCAAGGTGGTGATCACCGATACGGCCCACCGTGATCGCGGTGTATGGCTGGCGGACTTGCAAGTGGTGGACCTGGCCCAGGCGCGTTCGGCCAGGGCCCTGAAACAACCGATCGAGGTGGCGCCGGACGCACTGGCCTATGTGATTTTTACCTCTGGCACTACCGGCGAACCCAAGGGCGTCGAGGTTTCCCACCAGGCGGCGCTGAACACCGTCGCCGCGATCAACCGGCGTTATCAGGTGGGCGCGGATGACCGTGTGCTCGGGGTTTCCGCCCTCGATTTCGACCTGTCGGTGTACGACCTGTTTGGCCTGCTGAGTGTCGGTGGCGCCGTGGTGCTGCCAGCGGATGCGCGGCGCAAGGAGCCGTCCGAATGGTTGCGGCTGATCCGCCAGCAGCGCGTGACCCTGTGGAACTCGGTACCGGCGTTGCTCGACATGCTGACCCTCAAGGCCCGCGAGCCGAATGCCCTGAGCGGATTACGCCTGGCGATGGTCTCGGGTGACTGGGTCGGGCTGGACCTGCCACGCCGCCTGCGATTGGCAGCCGGCGAAAGCGCCCGGTTCGCCGCTCTCGGCGGCGCCACTGAAGCGGCCATCTGGTCCAACGTCCAGGACGTCGACGAAGTGCCGGCTCACTGGCTCTCGATTCCCTACGGCAAACCCCTGGATAACCAAAGCTTTCGAGTCGTCGACAGCCAGGGCCGCGATTGCCCGGACTGGGTGGCGGGGGAGTTGTGGATCGGCGGCGCCGGGGTTGCCCAGGGCTATCGTGGCCTGCCGCATCTCAGCGCCCAACGCTTCGTCGAGC
>NZ_JACARK010000911.1:0-2746 GCF_013386655.1 Pseudomonas sp. K5002
AGGCGGCGATCAATGCCGCCCGCAGCAACCTGCCCAGCGACCTGTCCGGCAACCCGACGTACCGCAAGGTCAACCCGGCGGATTCGCCGATTCTGATCATCAGCCTGACCTCCGACAGCGCCACGCCGGGGCAGATGTATGACGTGGCCTCGACCCTGCTGGAGCAGAAGTTGTTGCAGACTACCGGGGTCGGTGACGTGACGGTGGGCGGCGGCGCGCTGCCGGCGGTGCGGGTGGAATTGAACCCCGACCGGCTCAACCAGTACGGCGTGAGCCTGGAGCAGGTGCGCCAGGTGATCAACGCCTCCAACGTCAACTTGCCCAAGGGCAACGTGGCCATCGGTGATCGCAACTACGGCATTGCGGCGAACGACCAGTTGCTCGATGAAAAGGACTACGGGCCGCTGGTGGTCAAGGCCCACAACGGCGACCTGATCCATATCGCCGACCTGGGCTACGTGCGCGAAGACGTGCAGGACCTGCGCAACTTCGGCCTGTCCAACGGTAAGCCGGCAGTATTGCTGGTGGTGTTCAAGCAGCCGGGCGCCAACGTGATCGAAACGGTGGACGCGGTGAAAGCCTCGCTGCCGTTCCTGCAAAGCTCGATTCCGGCGACGATCAAGCTCAACCTGCTGATGGACCGCACCACCACCATTCGCGCCTCGTTGCATGACGTCGAGATCACGTTGCTGGTGTCGATCCTGCTGGTGACCCTGGTGACCTTCGGCTTCTTCCGCGACTGGCGCAGCACCCTGGTGCCGGCGATTGTGGTGCCGCTGTCGCTGCTCGGCACCTTCGGCGCGATGTACTTCCTCGGCTACAGCCTGAACAACCTGTCACTCATGGCGCTGACGATTTCCACCGGCTTTGTGGTGGACGATGCGATTGTGGTGGTGGAAAACATCATGCGCCACCTGGAGCGCGGCAAGACCCGGGTGGAAGCGGCGCTGGCCGGTGCCCAGGAAGTCGGCTTCACGGTACTGACCATCAGCGTGTCGCTGGTGGCGGTGTTTATTCCGCTGCTGCTGATGGGCGGGATTGTCGGGCGGCTGTTCCGCGAGTTTTCGGTGTCGTTGTCGGTGGCCATTGTGATCTCGATGCTGATCTCGCTGACGGTTACACCGATGCTCGCCAGCGTGCTGCTGCGCGCGCCGAAAGAGATTCATGAAGGCAATGAACACCCGGATTCGCGCTTTCACCGCGTCTACGATCGCACCCTCGGTTGGGTGATCGACCATACGGTGCTGATGGGTTTTGTGACGGTGTTGGTGATCGTGCTCGCCGGCGTGTTGTACGTGCTGGTGCCCAAGGGTTTTTTCCCCCAGGAAGACACCGGGCGCTTGCAGGGCAGCATCCTGGCGAACCAGAGCATTTCCTATGGGGCGATGCAGAAGGACTTCACCGAGATCAACCGCAAGGTGATGAAAAACCCGAACATCGAAACCGTCGCCGGGTTTGTCGGCGGTGGCGGAGGGGGCGGCGGGGCGGTCAACAGCGCGCAGATGTTTGTATTGCTCAAGCCCCTGGGCGAGCGCAAGGACAACGCCACCGAAATCATCGGCCAGATCCGCCGCAGCCTCGGCGACTTGCCGGGCACCAAGCTGTATTTGCAGTCGGCCCAGGACATCACCGTGGGTGGCCGGCAAAGTGGCGCGCAATACCAATACACCCTGACCGCCGATGACCAGGAGTCGCTGGACGAATGGGTGCCCAAGGTGGTGGCGGTGCTGCGCAAATTGCCGCAACTCACCGACCTCAATACCGACCAGCAAGACAACAGCTTGCTGGCCAATGTGCAAATCAACCGGGACACGGCGGCGCGCCTCGGGGTGAGTGTCTCGGCGGTCGACCAGACGCTGTACGACGCCTTTGGCCAGCGCCAGGTCGCGACCCTGTATCGCGCGGCCAACCAGTACCACGTGGTGATGGAAATCGCTCCGGAATACTGGACCGACCCTTCCGCGCTCAAGGGCATTTATGTGCCGACGGGCACCCAGGCCACGACCACCAAGGGCACCACGGCGGCGCCCAACCTGACCACCGGGCAGACCCTGGTGCCACTCTCGGCACTGGCGGATAACACGGTGGCGCGCACCGCGATTTCCATCAGTCACCAGGGCACGTTCCCGGCGGTGACAGTCTCGTTCAACCTGGCGCCCGGCACGTCCATCGGCCAGGCCACGGCGATGGTGGACGATGCGGTGAAGCAGCTGCGCATGCCCGCCAGTGTGGTCGGCCAGTTTGCCGGTACGGCCCAGGTGTTCCAGTCGTCGGTGGCCAGTGAGCCGCTGCTGATCGTCGCTGCGTTGCTGTGCGTGTATATCGTGCTGGGCATCCTCTACGAAAACCTGACGCACCCGCTGACCATTCTTTCGACCTTGCCCTCGGCCGGCGTCGGTGCGTTGATCGCCTTGCTGCTGACCGGCACCGAGCTGTCGATCATTGCGCTGGTGGGGGTGATTCTGTTGATTGGTATCGTGAAGAAAAACGCGATCATGATGATCGACTTCGCGATCACCGAGCGGCGGGAGTTCGGCCTAACGGCCAAGGAAGCGATTCGCCGGGCGTGCCTGATCCGTTTCCGGCCGATCATGATGACGACCCTGGCGGCGATCCTTGGCGCGCTGCCGCTGGTGCTCGGCACCGGTTATGGCTCTGAGTTGCGCCGGCCGTTGGGGATTTCGATTATTGGTGGCCTGCTGTTCAGCCAGGTGCTGACGCTGTACACCACCCCGGTGATCTACCT
>NZ_JACARK010000911.1:2811-3128 GCF_013386655.1 Pseudomonas sp. K5002
CACCCCGGTGATCTACCTGTGGCTCGACCGGGCGTCACAGCGCCTGGGTCGGCGTAAGGAAGCAAGGTTATGAACGTGAAATACAGCGTGCTTTGCATCAGCTTGCTGCTCGGCGGCTGCATGGTCGGGCCCGATTACCAGAAGCCCGCCATGGAGCTGCCGCAGTCGTTCAAGGAAGGCGCGCAGTGGCAGCGCGCGGCGGCCAACCCCCAGGGGGCCATGGACAGCCAGTGGTGGCTGGCCTATCAGGACCCGGTACTGAACGATTTGGTGGCGCGCTCGGCCAAGGCCAACCAGTCGATCATCGCGGCGGAGGC
>NZ_JACARK010000912.1:0-1297 GCF_013386655.1 Pseudomonas sp. K5002
CGGCCGAAGTGACCGGCGCCCAACTGGGGGACGATTACCTGCGGGGCATCGGCCAGGTTCACGAGTGGCTGATTGCTGCCGCCAATGCCAAGCGCCAGCCGGGCCAGGCACTGGTTGCCATCAGCCATGCGCACATGGCCGGCGGCTCGGTGTCGGAAGACTCCGAGCGCAGCCTGATCATCGGCAATGCCGAAGCGCTGCCCGCCAGCCTGTTCGATGCCAGCGTCAGCTATGTGGCCCTCGGCCATTTGCATAAACCCCAGCGGGTGAATGGCGAGGAGCGGATTCGCTACTGCGGCTCACCGATTCCGCTGTCATTCTCGGAAATCGGCTACCAGCACCAGATCCTCGACGTGCAACTGGACGGCGAAATCCTGGTCAGCGTCGAATCCCGCCTGATCCCGCGCTCGGTCAACCTGCAACGCCTGGAAGCCGCGCCCCTGGCCGACATCCTCAAGCAACTGGCCGACCTGCCCGACATCGACCTGCTGGCCGAAACCCAGCGCCAACCGTGGCTGGAAGTGCGGGTGCGCCTCGACGAACCGCAACCCGACCTGCGCCAGCAGGTGGAAAACGCCCTGCAAGGCAAGGCCGTGCGCCTGGTGCGCATCGCCGCTGAATACGCAGGCAACGGAGGCCGTGAAGACAGCCAGGAAGACCGCCTGATCGAACTCGACCAGCTCACGCCCCAGGAATTGTTCAGCCGCGCCTGGCAGGAAAGCTACGGCAGTGAAGTGGACGAACAGACCCTGAAGGACTTCGCCGTGCTGCTCCAGGAAGTGCAACAGGAGGGCGAACAGCCATGAAGATCCTCGCCATTCGCCTGAAAAACCTCGCCTCTTTGGCGGGTCCGTTTGAAATCGACTTTACCGCCGAGCCCCTGGCCAGCGCCGGGCTGTTCGCGATTACCGGGCCCACCGGCGCCGGCAAAAGTACCTTGCTCGATGCGCTGTGCCTGGCGCTGTTTGGCGCCGTGCCGCGCCTGGGCGATACCGGCCAGGCAAAAATGCCGGATGCCGACACCGATATTTCCATCGGTGACCCACGCACCCTGATTCGCCGGGGCACTGGCGGCGGTTATGCCGAAGTGGATTTTGTCGGCGTCAGTGGCCGTCGCTACCGCGCCCGCTGGGAAGCCAACCGCGCCCGGGACAAGGCCAGCGGCAAGCTGCAAGCCAGCCGGCAAAGCCTGATCGACCTGGACAGCGAGCAGCTGCTGGCCAGCCAGAAAACCGAATACAAGACCCAGCTGGAATTGGCCCTGGGCCTGAACTTCGAGCAGTTCACCCGCGCGGTG
>NZ_JACARK010000912.1:1358-1576 GCF_013386655.1 Pseudomonas sp. K5002
AGCAGTTCACCCGCGCGGTGTTGCTCGCGCAAAGTGAGTTCAGCGCGTTCCTCAAGGCCAACGACAACGAGCGCAGCGAACTGCTGGAAAAGCTCACCGACACTGCGCTCTACACCCAACTCGGTCGCCGCGCCTTCGACAAGGCCAAGGACGCCCGGGACGCCCACAAACACCTGCAGGACCAGGCCACCGGCGTCACCCCGTTGGCCCCCGAGGCC
>NZ_JACARK010000913.1:0-1389 GCF_013386655.1 Pseudomonas sp. K5002
AGGGTGGCGAAGTGCGCCGCACTGATCACCACGTCGTTGCCGCGGATGGCCTGTTCCAGTGCCTGGGCATCCAGCGCATCGACTTGCTTGGCGGTGACGCCAGGGCGCGCCCCGATCTTGTCGGTATTACGTGCGATGGCCGTGACGGTGTGCCCGCGACGCAGCGCTTCTTCCAGCAGTTGGCTACCGGCACGACCGGTGGCACCAATGATTGCGATCTTGCTCATGACGTTCTCCAGTACGGTTAAGGGTTGAATCGACTCACCACTGCATTTCGCCCTTGGCGACTTTGGCGCCCAGTTCCAGGGTGCTTTCGTCGCCCAGGTTCGGGTAACGCTTTTGCATCGCCGCGATCAGGGCGGCAGAGTCCTTGGCCTTGGCGGTTTCTTCATCAAACGCCTTGATGTAGTCGGCGGTGAACGCTACGGATTTGAGCGACGGTGTGCCCAGGTAGTGACCCGGGATCACGGTGCGCGGTTTCAAGTCCTGGATACGTTGCAGGGTTGCCAGCCAATCGGTGTGGGACTTCGCGGTCTGTGTGTCGGCCATCCACACATGAATGTTCTCGGAGACCACCACACCACCGACCACTGCCTTGATCGACGGGATCCACACAAAGGTGCGGTCCGGTTGTGCGCCGTCGAGGCCGATCACCTCCAACTGCTTGCCTTCGAGGGTCAGGCTGTGGCCCTCAAGCACCTGGGGAATGACGGCTTTGCCAGGCTTGTCCGCGCCCAGTTTCGGGCCCCAGAACGCCAGTTTGTGTTCAACGGTGGCCTTGATATGGTCCACCACCGGCTGCGGTGCCAGGACTTTGGCCTGGGGGAAGGCGGCGGTCAGGGTATCGAGGCCGAAGTAGTAGTCCGGGTCGCCGTGGCTGATGTAGATGGTAGTCAGGCGCTTGCCGCTGGCGCGGATTTTTTGCACCAGTTGCTCGGCCTGGGTCTTGCCGAATTGGGCGTCCACCAGGATCGCATCTTTGTCGCCGCTGACCAGTACCGAGGTGACCGGCATCATCGCGGTTTCGCCCGGGTTGTAGGCGTCCAGAGTCAAGTCGGCCGCCATGGCGTGCGCGGCGAAGGCCAGGGAGGCGGCGGCCAGGGCCACGCGCTTGAGCGGGGAGAATCCAAACATGTGCAGCTCCAGTCATCGGTAAGGTGTGGACAGAGCTTAGTTGCACCAAACGCTACAAAAAATGCGATGCTTGGACATAGTTTGTTTCTAAAAGCGGGCAAATCATGGATCGTCTTCAAGCAATGCGGGTGTTTGTCGCGGTGGTGGACTTGGGCAGCCAGTCGGCGGCAGCCGACCATCTGGACCTGTCGCGCCCGGTGGTGTCGCGCTACCTGGCGGAGCTGGAAGACTGGGTCGGCGCGCGCCTGATGCACC
>NZ_JACARK010000914.1:0-2938 GCF_013386655.1 Pseudomonas sp. K5002
CAGGCCCAGGCGGCTGACGGCGCGCTGGATGAAATCGTCGGGGCGATCCAGACCATTTCCGACACCGCCGTGCGGATCGCCGATGTGACGGCCCAGCAAAGTGGCGCCGTGAGTGAAATCCGCGATAACAGCGAGCGGATTCACCAGCTGGGCGAGGACAACTTGCTGCGAATTGGCCAGGGACGCCGCCAGGGCGAGCACTTATTGGTACTTGGCGGGCAACTCAACACCGCCGTGCAGGCATTCCGCGTCTGACCGGCTCTCCCGTCTTGTGAAGATCAAAATGTGGGAGCGGGCTTGCTCGCGAAGGCGGCGCACCCGTCAACGCATGTGGCGGCTGAACCACCGCCATCGCAGGCAAGCCAGCTCCCACACTGACCGGATTCAGCCTTGCGGTCACATATTTTGCGCAATCCTCGCTAATCGTGCTGCCTACTGCATAGAACTGGACAGTCACAAAGCCTTTGCGGCATAGTCGCCGGGTTCTACCGTGCCCACATCAATAACAAGGAACAGCCGATGGCGACCTTACTGGTTCTTCACGGACCCAACCTGAACCTGCTCGGCACCCGCGAACCGGGCGTCTACGGGGCAGTGACCCTCGAACAGATCAACCTCGATCTGGAACGACGGGCACGTGATGCCGGCCACCATTTGCTCTACCTGCAAAGCAATGCCGAGTACGAACTGATTGATCGCATCCATGCCGCGCGCAGCGAAGGCGTGGACTTTATCCTGATCAATCCCGCCGCTTTTACGCACACAAGCGTTGCATTACGTGACGCGCTGCTGGCGGTGAGCATCCCATTCATCGAAGTGCATTTATCGAACGTGCACAAACGCGAACCTTTCCGCCATCACTCTTACTTCTCCGACGTTGCGGTAGGAGTGATCTGCGGCCTTGGCGCCAGCGGTTACCGACTGGCCCTGGAGGCCGCCCTGGAACAGCTTGAAGACACGGCCAAGCGCCCCTGACCGACCCTTTGGGAGTTGATGATTCATGGATATCCGTAAAGTTAAGAAACTGATCGAACTGCTGGAAGAATCCGGTATCGACGAGCTGGAGATCAAGGAAGGCGAGGAATCCGTACGGATCAGCCGTCACAGCAAGACCCCGGCCCAACAGTTCTACGCACCACAGATGCAAGCGCCGGCTCCGGCCGCTGCACCCGTGGCGGCTGCTCCGGTCGCGGCGGCTGCCGAAGCCCCTGCGGCTCCAAAACTGAACGGTTTCGTGGTCAAGTCGCCAATGGTCGGTACCTTCTACCGCACCCCGGCACCGACCTCGCCAGCCTTCGTTGAAGTCGGCGCAACCGTGAAAGTGGGCGACACCATCTGCATCGTTGAAGCGATGAAGATGATGAACCACATCACGGCTGAAAAAGCCGGCGTCATCGAATCCATCCTGGTAGAAAACGGTCAGCCGGTTGAGTACGACCAGCCGCTGTTCACCATCGTTTGAACCGCGGAGCGCCTTCGATGTTGAAACCTGCGAAGAAACTGCAAAAAGTCCTGATCGCCAACCGCGGCGAGATCGCGCTGCGTATCCTGCGCGCCTGTAAGGAAGAGGGCATCAAGACCGTCGCTGTTTACTCGACGGCCGATACCGAATTGATGCACGTGAAACTGGCGGACGAAAGCATCTGCATCGGCCCGCCACTGGCCACGAACTCGTACCTGAAAGTCTCGAACATCATCGCCGCCGCTGAAGTGACCGGCGCTGATGGCATCCACCCCGGCTACGGCTTCCTCGCGGAAAACGCCGATTTCGCCGAACAGGTGGAGAAATCCGGGTTTGCCTTCATCGGCCCGAAAGCCGAAACCATTCGCCTGATGGGCGACAAGGTATCGGCCAAGGACGCCATGATCGCGGCCGGCGTACCTACCGTTCCAGGTTCCGACGGCCCGCTGCCTGAAGACGAGGCAACCGCCCTGCGCATTGGTCGCGAAGTCGGTTACCCGGTGATCATCAAGGCCGCCGGTGGCGGTGGTGGTCGCGGCATGCGCGTGGTGCACAAGGAAGAAGAACTGATCGAAGCCGCCAAGCAGACTCGCTCGGAAGCTGCCGCCTGGTTCGGCAACCCGATGGTCTACCTGGAAAAGTACCTGACCAACCCACGTCACGTGGAAGTGCAGGTACTGTCCGACGGCCAGGGCCACGCCATCCACCTGGGCGACCGCGATTGCTCGCTGCAACGCCGTCACCAGAAGGTGCTGGAAGAAGCGCCGGCACCGGGCCTGGACGAAACAGCTCGCCAGGAAGTACTGGCTCGCTGCGTCAAGGCGTGCATCGACATCAACTACCGTGGCGCGGGCACTTTCGAGTTCCTGTACGAGAACGGCCGTTTCTACTTCATCGAGATGAACACTCGTGTGCAGGTAGAGCATCCGGTTTCGGAGATGGTCACCGGTATCGACATCGTCAAGGAGATGCTGAGCATCGCCGCTGGCAACAAGCTGTCGTTTACCCAGGATGATGTGAAGATCCACGGCCACTCCCTGGAGTGCCGGATCAACGCCGAAGATCCGAAAACCTTTATCCCAAGCCCTGGCCTGGTCAAGCATTTCCACGCGCCCGGCGGCAACGGCGTACGTGTGGATTCGCACCTGTACAGCGGCTACAAGGTTCCGTCCAACTACGACTCGCTGATCGGCAAGCTGATCACCTGGGGCGCCACCCGCGACGAGGCCATGGCCCGTATGCGCAACGCCCTGGACGAAATCGTGGTAGACGGCATCAAGACCAACATCCCGCTGCATCGGGACCTGGTTCGCGATGAAGGCTTCTGCGAAGGTGGTGTGAACATTCACTACCTGGAACACAAGCTGGCTAATCAGTAAGCGAAGTGCTCCACCCAACAAAGCCGCCTTCGGGCGGCTTTGTTGTTTCTGCCCACCCGATTTTTCTGGATGGATACATTCCCCTTGTGGGAGCGGG
>NZ_JACARK010000915.1:0-3364 GCF_013386655.1 Pseudomonas sp. K5002
CTTCAGCCTGGCCTCGGCCTACAGCAGCAACGTCGATCAACTGCTGATCCTGCGCTTCCTCACCGGTCTCGGCCTGGGCGCCGGCATGCCGAACGCCACGACACTGCTCTCCGAATACACCCCGGAACGCCATAAGTCGCTGCTGGTGACCAGCATGTTCTGCGGCTTCAACCTGGGCATGGCCGGTGGCGGGTTTATCTCGGCCAAGCTGATCCCTGCGTATGGCTGGCACAGCCTGCTGATGATCGGCGGCCTGTTGCCGCTGATCCTCGCGGTGGTGCTGCTGTTCTGGCTGCCGGAGTCGGCGCGTTACCTGGTGGTGCGCAATCGCGGCACCGACAAAGTGCGCAAGACCCTGGCGCCTATCGAGCCGGGCATCGTCGCCCAGGCCTCGAGCTTCAGCGTGCCCGAACAGAAAACCGTCAAGGCGCGCAACGTGTTCGCGGTGATCTTCTCCGGCACCTACAGCGCCGGCACCTTGCTGTTGTGGCTGACGTATTTCATGGGCCTGGTGATTGTCTACCTGCTGACCAGTTGGCTGCCGACCCTGATGCGCGACAGCGGCGCCAGCATGGAACAGGCCGCGTTTATCGGTGCGTTGTTCCAGTTTGGCGGCGTATTGAGTGCGGTCGGCGTGGGCTGGGCGATGGACCGGTTCAATCCGCACAAGGTCATCGGTACCTTCTACCTGCTGGCCGGGGTGTTTGCCTACGCGGTGGGACAGAGCCTGGGCAATATCACGCTGCTGGCGACCCTGGTGTTGATTGCCGGCATGTGTGTCAACGGTGCGCAGTCGGCGATGCCGTCGCTGGCCGCACGTTTCTACCCGACCCAGGGCCGCGCCACGGGCGTGTCGTGGATGCTCGGCATCGGCCGCTTTGGCGCGATCCTCGGGGCGTGGATGGGCGCGACCTTGCTGGGCCTGGGCTGGAACTTCGAACAGGTGCTGACCGCCCTGGTGATCCCGGCGGCATTGGCCACCACCGCGGTGGTGATCAAGGGCATGGTCAGCCATGCCGACGCTACCTGAAACGGACCGATAGCAAGACAACAATCCGTTCGATAATCGAACGCTCAGTCGATTATCGGATTGTTTGGCCCCGACCCCCGGCTTAATCTTCAAGCACTTCGGCGCTGCCTCCAGCGCCTTTTTCGATCGATACCGGGAGCCCACCCCATGGCTGAAATCCTTTCGCTGGCTGATGCGGTAAAGCAGTTCGTGAATGACGGCGACACCGTTGCACTCGAAGGCTTTACTCACCTGATCCCTACGGCGGCAGGTCATGAAATCATTCGTCAGGGCAAGAAAGACCTGACGCTGGTGCGCATGACGCCTGACCTGATCTACGACCAGTTGATCGGCGCCGGCTGTGCACGCAAGCTGATTTTCTCCTGGGGCGGCAACCCGGGCGTGGGTTCCCTGCATCGCCTGCGGGACGCCGTTGAAAAGCAATGGCCGCAACCGCTGGAGATCGAAGAGCACAGCCACGCCGACCTGGCCAATGCCTACGTCGCCGGTGCCTCCGGCCTGCCATTCGCGGTGTTGCGCGCCTACGCCGGCTCCGACCTGCCCAAGGTCAACCCGCTGATCAAGACCGTGACCTGCCCCTTCACCGGTGAAGTGCTGGCGGCCGTGCCGTCGGTGCGCCCGGACATCACCGTGATCCACGCGCAAAAGGCTGACCGCAAGGGCAACGTGCTGCTGTGGGGCATCCTCGGGGTGCAGAAGGAAGCGGCCCTGGCGGCCAAGCGCTGCATCGTTACCGTTGAAGAAATCGTCGACGACCTCAACGCGCCGATGAACGCCTGCGTGCTGCCGACCTGGGCCCTGACTGCCGTGTGCCATGTGCCGGGTGGCGCGCATCCGTCCTACGCCCACGGTTACACCGAACGTGACAACCGTTTCTACCAGGCCTGGGACCCCATCGCCCGGGACCGTGAGACGTTTACTGCGTGGATCAACGAATACATCCACGGCACCGCCAATTTCAGTGAATTCCAGGCCAAGCTGGCCACCGCGCAGGAGGCCAAATAATGGCTTACTCGACCAACGAAATGATGACCGTCGCCGCCGCGCGCCGCCTGAAGAACGGTTCGGTGTGCTTCGTCGGCATCGGCCTTCCCTCCAAGGCTGCCAACCTGGCGCGCCTGACGTCGTCGCCGGATGTGGTGCTGATCTACGAGTCCGGCCCGATTGGCGCCAAGCCTTCGGTGCTGCCGCTGTCCATCGGTGACGGCGAGCTGGCTGAAACCGCTGACACCGTGGTGCCGACCGGTGAGATTTTTCGCTACTGGCTGCAGGGCGGGCGCATTGACGTCGGCTTCCTCGGCGCGGCCCAGGTCGACCGTTTCGGCAATATCAACACCACCGTGGTCGGTGACTACCACCAGCCCAAAGTGCGCCTGCCAGGTGCCGGTGGCGCACCGGAGATCGCCGGCTCCGCGAAGAGCGTGCTGATCATCCTCAAGCAGTCGGCCCGCTCGTTTGTCGACAAGCTGGACTTCATCACTTCGGTCGGCCACGGCGAAGGCGGTGACTCGCGCAAACGCCTGGGTCTGCCAGGCGCCGGTCCTGTAGGGATTATTACCGACCTGTGCATCATGGAGCCGGAGGAGGGCAGCCACGAATTTGTCGTCACCGCCCTGCACCCCGGCGTGACCCGTGAGCAAGTAGTGGCCGCCACCGGTTGGGCGATTCGTTTTGCCGACCAGGTGACCACCAGCGCCGAACCCACCGAGATTGAACTGACTGCCCTGCGCGACCTTGAGGCACGCACCGCTGCCGCCCACGGCCAAGCCCCCGGAGAAGCCTGATGCGCGACGTATTTATCTGTGACGCCATTCGTACCCCCATCGGCCGTTTTGGCGGTGGCTTGTCCACCGTGCGCGCCGATGACCTGGCGGCACTGCCGATCAAGGCGCTGATGGAGCGCAACCCGTCGGTGGAGTGGAGCGCGGTGGACGAAGTGTTCCTCGGCTGCGCCAACCAGGCCGGCGAAGACAACCGCAACGTGGCGCGCATGGCGGCATTCCATGAGCATTACGATGTGCTGGTTTCGCCGATGATGCCGATCACCGCGTTCGAGGCCGGGCACAATGTGCCGCCGGGTTCGGGACTAGGGGAATGGATGGAGTGGACGCCGTTTACCTATCCCTTCAACCTGACCCAGCAACCGGCGGCGTCGGTGCCGTGCGGGTTGGCGGCCAATGGGTTGCCGGTGGGGCTGCACGTGGTGGGGGCGCGGTTTGCGGATGAGCAGGTGCTGAAGGTTTGCCAGGTTTATGCCAGGGCTTTCCCGACCCAGCACCTGCAAACACCCAAAACCCCAACCTGAAATACAATCAAACTGTGGGAGCGGGGGGG
>NZ_JACARK010000915.1:3406-5594 GCF_013386655.1 Pseudomonas sp. K5002
CCCGCTCCCACATTTTTTGCCCGCATTCCAGTCATCAGCCCCTACAATGACCCCTATTCTCCAAGGGGCCCTTATGGACATCGAACTGGCACGCACCTTCCTCGAAATCACCCGCTGCGGCAGCCTCGCCGCGGCGGCCGAGAAACTGCACGTCACCCAGACGGCAATCACCGCCCGGGTCAAAAACCTCGAAAGCCAGCTCAACAGTACCCTGTTCGTGCGCAACCGCGCCGGTGCCCGCCTGACCCCGGACGGCGAGGCGTTCGTGGTCTACGCCAACCAGCTTGTCCAGACCTGGGAAGCCGCACGCCGCGACCTGCCATTACCCGATGGCTACCGCAACGTGCTGCACATCGGTGGCGAAGTCAGCCTGTGCAACCCGCTGATGCTCGGCTGGGCCCAGGCCTTGCGTGAACACATTCCCGGCCATGCCCTGCGCACCGAGATTCGCGAAGGCGAGTATCTGTTACGCCAGCTGGAACTGGGGGTGCTGGACGCCGCGCTGGTGTTCCAGCCGCAATACTGGCCGGGGTTGCAGGTGGAGCAGGTGCTGGAAGAAAAACTGATCCTGGTGCAACTGGCCGCCCGGCCCGAGCCCTACGTGTATATCGACTGGGGCCAGGGCTTTCGCCAGCAGCACGACGCCGCACTGCCGGACAAGGCCCGCGCAGCCCTGAGTTTCAATCTGGGGCCACTGGCGTTGCAGTACATCCTGGAAAACGGCGGTGCCGGGTATTTCCGCACGCGGGTGGTACAGAGCTACCTCGACAGCGGTGTGATGGAACGGGTGCCCAAGGCGCCGGAGTTCAGCTTCCCGACGTACCTGGTGTATTCCCGCGAGCGCGACTCGGCGGTTTTGCAGCAGGCACTGGCCTTGCTGCGGGCGGTGGTGGAGGCGGAAAAGGATTGGTCGCAGCGCTGGGATCCGGTGATTTGAAGCCGTGCCCATGGTAGCCTCAGGTTGTTTTCTCCTGGTTCCCCCCTGCCGATGAACAAGAAAAAGTCCGTCACCATCAGCGACATCGCCAAACGGGTCAACATGACCACCATCACGGTGTCCCGGGCGCTGAGCAAACCCGACCTGGTCAAGCCCGCCACCCTGGCGCGGATTCTCGAAGTGGCGCGGGAGCTGGACTATGTGCCCAACGCCTTTGCCCGCGGGCTCAAGCGCAGTGAAAGCCTGATCATCGGCGTGATCACCGCTTCGGTCGACAACCCCTTCTACAGCGAGATGATCAAGGCGATTTCCCGCGAGGCGAAAAAGCACGGCTACACCATCATGCTGGTGGATACCGACGAACTGGAAGAACTGGAAAGCAAGGCAGTCGACACGCTGCTGGGCTACCGCGTGGCGGGGATCATCCTGTCGCCGGTCTCCGACGAGCCCAGCTACCAGCCGGACTATCTGGAGCGCCTGGGTAACGGCAAGACGCCGGTGGTGCTGCTCGATCGCACGATCCACGACAGCCCCTTCAGCCGTGTGGTGCTGGACAACTATCACAGCGGCATCGAGGCGGCGCAGTACCTGGTGCGGCAAACCCCGAACCTCAAGCGCCTGCTGGTGCTGACCGGGCCCGAGCATTCGCGCATCACCATGGAACGCCTCAAGGGCCTGAAAGAAGTCCTGGCCGAGCACCCTCAGGTGCACGTTGAAGTGTGTGCCGGTGACTACACGTTGATGCCCTCCTACCTGCACACCCTCGACTATCTGGCCGAGCACTCGGCGCCGGACGCGATCATGGGCTTCAACCAGTTGATCACCCTCGGCGCGCTGCGTGCGCTGCGCATGCACAACATCCCCCACGACAGCCTGACCATCTGCGGCATCGACCGCCTGCCCTTCGCCGATATCTTCGGCGTGCCGATTGCCTGCGTGGCCCACGACGCGTCACTGGCCGGCAGCAGCGCGGTGCGGCTGCTGCTGGATCGTCTCGAAGACCCGCACAAACCGCGGGACAAGGTGGTGATCGCCGGCAAGCTGGAGAACGGCTAGCGGCTGGTGTAGCCGCCGTCGATCGGCAGGCTGACGCCGCTGATCATGCTGGCGGCATCGCTCAGCAGGAACAACACCGGCAGGGCCACTTCCGCCGTTTCGGCAAATCGCCCCAGGGGAATCGCCGCCAATGCCGGATCACGTTTGGCGGGCGCCGACCAGGCCATCTGTGCCATGGGCGTGAGGGTGACGGTG
>NZ_JACARK010000916.1:0-1021 GCF_013386655.1 Pseudomonas sp. K5002
CTGGCGTGTCGTTCAGCAACTGGACCATCAAGTCCCGGCGCGCCTGGAACACCCGGCGGCTGTCGCGGATGAAATCCCTGGGGCCTTCCAGTGCAGCGAGGGCCGCCTGTTGCGAGATCGAACAGGCGCCGGAGGTCTGCTGGCCCTGGAGTTTTTCCATGGCCTCCAGCAGCCAGCGTGGGCCGGTGGCGAAACCGATGCGCCAGCCGGTCATGGCGTAGGCCTTGGACACGCCGTTCATGGTCAATGTGCGCGGTGCCAGCCGGGGTTCAACCTGGGCCAGGGTATGGAACACCTGGCCGTCGAAGATCAGGTGCTCGTAGATGTCGTCCGCCAGGATCAGCACCTGCGGGTGGGCCAACAGCACTTCGGCCAGCGCCCGTAGCTCGCCCTCGCTGTACACCGCACCGGTGGGGTTGGACGGTGAGTTGAGGATCAGCCAGCGCGTCTGCGGGGTCATTGCAGCGGCCAGGGCCTCGGGTGTCAGCTTGAAACCGCTGTTGGCATTGCAAGTGACGATGCGCGCCTCGCCGCCGCACAGTTGCACCATCTCCGGGTAACTGACCCAGTACGGCGCGGGCACGATCACCTCGTCGCCTTCATTGAGGGTGGCCGCCAGGGCGTTGTAGATCACCTGCTTGCCGCCGTTGCACACGAGGGTGTCCTGCCAGGACACGTCCAGGCCGTTTTCGCGCCGGAACTTCGCCGCCACCGCCTCCCGCAGGGCCCGCGCACCGGCCACCTGGGTGTAGCGGGTATGCCCGGTTTCAATGGCCTGGATCGCGGCTTCGCGGATATGCGCCGGGGTGTCGAAATCCGGTTCGCCGGCGCACAGCGAGATAATCTGCGCGCCTTGCGCCCGGCGTTCGGCGACGCGGTCCATGATGCGATAGGTGGCAGACGGTTGTGCGCTGGCCAGGCGCGGGTTCAGCCGCTGGATATCGGCGCTCATCGGCTGATCGCCTCAAACTGTGCGTCGTGCATCACCTCGACCACCGAGCGCCCGCTGCGCACGGCCTGC
>NZ_JACARK010000092.1:0-3694 GCF_013386655.1 Pseudomonas sp. K5002
GAACAGCACCCGCGACACACTGGCCTGGGAGACCATCGCCGAGGCGAAGCAACCGGCGACATAGGTTGCGGTAAAGGCGGTCACCAGCAGTTCGCCGCCCACCCGGCGCATCACATCCACCGAGGCGGCATCCGGGTCGACGAAGCTGTTCCATTGCGGGAACACCATTTGCGCGAAATACGAAACCAGCAGGAACAGCAGGCCGCCGAACAGCGACACCACCATGATCGCCAACGGGATGGTGCGGCGTGGGTTGGGGGTTTCCTCGGCCATGGTCGACACCGCATCGAAGCCAAGAAACGACAGGCACAGCACCGCGGCGCCCGCCATGATCAGCGGCGCGCTGAAGCCTTCATGGTGGAATGGCGCCAGCAGCGACACGGGTGCGGACTGCTCGCTCAGGGTGTGCACCGACAACGCCACGAACACCACGATGAACACCAACTGGGCGACGATGAGTATCCAGTTGACCCGGGTGATGGACTCGATTCCCACCAGGTTCAGCGTGGTCACCAGGGCAATCGAGCCGAGCACCCACACGGCGGTCGGCACCCCGGGAAAATACTCGGACATGTAGATGCCGATCAGCAAATAGCTGAGCAACGGCAGGAAGATGTAGTCCAGCAACAGGGTCCACCCGGCGATGAAGCCGAAGTAGGCGCCAAACGCCTTGCGGGTGTAGGAGTAGACCGAGCCCGAATAGGGATGCGCCTGGACCATGCGCCCATAGCTGTAGGCCGTCAGCAGCATCGCGGCGAGAGTCAGCATGTAGGCGGTCGGCAAGTGGCCCTTGGTCATTTGGGTCACCAGCCCGTAGGTGGTAAACACCGCCAGCGGCACCATGTACGCCAGGCCGAACAACACCAGCCCGATAAGACCCAGCGGCTGACGGAAGCGGCGGGACGAGGCGGCTTTGGGTGAGGATTGATGAGCGGGTGTATCGGTCACGTTTGTTATTGTATTCATGGGTGACTCCTGGAAATGGGGATGCAGGGCGTCGCGGCATTCGATGGCATCGATGCCGTTCAGCGTTGCCTGATGGAGGTTGCGCACCACCCCTCGCCTGGGGTGGCGCGCTGGTCACTTCAGCGTTTTCCCGCGATCCGTGCGGTGCGATCCACGGCGATGCGGGTCTTTTCAACCACCTCGTCCAGCTCAGTGCGCGTGGCCACCAGTGCCGGTGCCATGATCATGCGGCCCAGCGTCGAGCGAATGATTACGCCCTCTTCGAAACCAAACGTGCGGCACTGCCAGGCCAGGTCGTTTTCGTTCTCGAAGCGCTTGCGGGTGCTCTTGTCTTCAGCGAACTGCAAGGCCGCGAGCAAGCCCGTGCCCTGGATCTCGCCGATCATCGGGTGATTGCCAAACACTTCATGGAGGATTTTTTGCAGGTACGGTCCGGTGTCGTTCTTCACCTGGCGCACGATGCCTTCGTCCCGCAGCGCCTTGAGGTTGGCCAGCGCCACCGCCGCCGCGACCGGGTGCCCGGAATAGGTCAGCCCGTGGGCAAACACGCCGCCGCGCTCCACCAGCGCATCGGCCACGCGCTTGCTCAGCACCAGGCCACCCATCGGCAGGTAACCGGAGGTCAGGCCTTTGGCGATGGACAGCGTGTCCGGCTCAAAACCGAAGTGTTGATGGGCGAACCATTCGCCGGTACGGCCAAAGCCACCAATCACCTCATCGGCACACAGCAGCACATCGTATTGCCGGCAAATGCGCTGGATCTCGGGCCAGTAGCTTTCCGGCGGGAAGATCATGCCGCCCGCGCCCTGGAACGGCTCGGCGATAAACCCGGCGACGTTTTCAGCGCCCAGCTCGAGGATTTTCTCTTCCAGCTGCAAGGCGCAGCGGCGGCCGAACTCGGCAGGCGTCAGCTCGCCGCCATGGGCGTACCAGTAGGGTTCGTCAATGTGTGCCACGTCGGGAATCAGGCCGCCCATCTCGTGCATGAACTTCATGCCGCCCAGGGCAGACGCCGCCAGCGTGGAGCCGTGATAACCATTCCAGCGCCCGATCATGATTTTTTTCTGCGGCTGGCCGACCACTTGCCAGTAACGGCGCACGGTACGGATCAGTACTTCGTTGGCCTCGGAGCCGGAGTTGGTGTAGATCACGTGACTGTAGTGGCCCGGCAACAGGCTGAAGAGCAACTCCGACAGCTCGATCACCGCCGGGTGGGTGGTGTGGAAGAACATGTTGTAGTACGCCAACTGGTCCATCTGGGCGGCAGCGGCAGCGGTCAAGTCCCTGCGACCGTAACCCAGCTGGGTGCACCACAGGCCCGACATGCCGTCCAGGTAACGCTTGCCTTCGCTGTCCCAAAGGTAAAGGCCCTCACCGCGCACCATCACCCGCGGGCCTTCGGCATTCAGCGCTTTTTGATCGACAAATGCATGGATGTGGTGGGCCGCATCCGACTTCTGGTAGTCCTCGGTCAGGCGGTTCAGTTGGGCGGGTACGTTCATGGTATTTCTCTCTTATTAGTAATGACGCAAGGGCGAGCAACGCCGCTCAGCGGTGCTTGCTCATGTAGCTTTCGAGGGGATCTTTGCTCAGCACTCCCTGGGCTTCGGCCAGCGAATCGATAAACAGGGCAAACAGTTCCGATTGCGCGCCGATATCGAGCTTGGTGTAGATGTGTTTGCGGTGGGACTTGATGGTGTCTTCCGAGACGTCGAGGCGTTCGGCCAGCGAACGGGTGGAATGCCCGCGCAGGATCAGTTGGGCTATCCGGCATTCCCGCTCGGTCAATATCGACGAGCCGAAGTTGTTCAGCGCCGAGTGAATGCGCTGCTCCAGCAGGTTTTCGAATCGCGCCCCCTGGGCATCCAGGCCAACGAAATGCTTGCCCAGCACCGCCAGCACCCACGGCGCGATGCGTTTGAATTGGCCGGTGATGGTGGCGTCGAGCTTTTGCGTAAAGGCCAGCGACACCGCCAGGCTCGAGCCGTTGCTCGACTGCAGGATGTAGTTCAGCTCATCCTCCAGATGCGAGTGGCGGTAAAACGACTGGAAGTATTCGCTGAGCTCGAAGTGATCGGGGGCGACCTCGGCCAGCTCGTAACACCCGGAGCGGACGCCCTCCACACAGGCCCCGTAAAACGGGTCGAGCAGATAAAACCCCGACAGGTACTGGCGCACATTGCCTTGTGGCAACCATGGCCCGTCCAGCTCGAACAGCGCACTGGGCATGCCGCCGCGCGGGTAGAAATACAGCGTGGTGGCCTGGATCGGCTGGAGATAACCGAGAGCCTCGAACAAGGTCGCTGCGAACCCCGATTGCCCGATGCTATCGGTCACCCGGGCCATCTGTTCGAACCATTGCGCAGAAGAAAGCCGGTCGTTTTCCACTTCAAACACTCGCTGAAAGAACTGCAAGGATGGTTGCACACCCGCTCCATCCTCGAAATCACCCGATAGGGTGAGCCTGCATCCGATATTTATGCTCACTTCCCAGCTTAATAATATTTTATTAAAAACCGCCCTCCCCCTAGCCTTGAAGCCATGCCCAAGCTGAATCCAACTGCATTACGCAAGGACAGACACATGACTCAAGCAATAACAAAAACAGACACGCTGGTGGTGGGAGCCGGTCAGGCTGGCGTCGCCATGAGCGAGCACCTGAGCAAGCAAGGCGTGCCGCACCTGGTGCTGGAGCGCAGCCGTATCGCCGAGCGCTGGCGCACCGGCC